>JAWOHQ010000231.1:0-8349 GCA_046485105.1 Candidatus Competibacteraceae bacterium
GCGGCTGGCGATGCCCGACCGCCTGATCCCCGCCTCGCTCGACGTCGACGGCATTCGCGGTCTCGAGCGTCGCCTGCAGGCCGGGGCCAACGTCGTCACCTCCATCGTGCCGCCGACGACGGGGCTCGCCGGCGTCTCTCAGTCCGAGCTGCTCAGTCCTGCCTGCTGGTGATGGGCAGCGAGGCCCGCGAGGAACAGGTCCTGAAAACCGATCAGGCCAACGCCCTGATCCTGCGCGACGGGTTCGAGCATCCCGAGCTGGAATCCTTTACCCAAACCTTCACCGACAGCCTGCTCGAATTCGGCTATCCACGCTGCCCCGGCAACATCATGGTCTCGAACCCGTCTTGGGCCAAGTCGGCGACCGCCTTCAAAAAGGATTTGTTTCAGTGGATCGTCTATCCCACCCACCACACCTTTCTCCAGTTCGCCATCTTTTACGATGCCATGGCGGTGGCTGGCGACGATAGCCTGCTCGAGGAGGTCAAGGATCGGATGTACGCGCTGCTAGGCGACCATGGCGCCTTTTACAGTCAGTTCGCCAAGGCCACCATCTCCTTTGAAACACCCCTGGGGTTTTTCACCAACTTCGTGGTCGAAAAGCACCGCGACGAACTGGACATCAAAAAGGGGGGCATCTTCCCCATCGTTCACGGCGTTCGCAGCCTGGCGCTGGAACACCGGCTGCCGCAGACCCATACCGTGGATCGGATCAAGGCGCTCGGCCAGACGAACCTGTTCGCCCCCTCCTTCGGCATCGAACTGATCGAAGCCTTCAGCTATATGTCCACGCTGCGGGTCCAGGCCGGGCTGGACAAGATCAAGAAGGGATTGCCGCAGGACAACTACCTGAATCCCAAGGCGTTGAACAAGCTGGAGCGGGAACTGTTGCGCGACTCGTTCAAGATCGTCAACGAGTTCAAGAAATTCATCGGCCACCACTTCAAGCTCGGCATGATTACCTGAGCGGTGAACCGGAAGATCCCTACGAGAGGCTGCCCCTTGAAAGCGCACCTGCACGCACTCATTACCCAAGCCCTCCAGTCCTTGCATCAGAACGGACTGTTGCCCGATGCCGCGCCAGCCAACATTCCACTGGAGCGCAGCCGCGAGCGGAGCCACGGCGATTTCGCCAGCACCGTCGCGCTCGCGCTGGCCAAGACCGCCCGCCGCTCGCCCCGCGAGTTGGCCGAACGGATCAAAGCCGCGCTTCCGTCATCGGCGCAGGTCGCCCGCGCGGAGATCGCCGGACCCGGTTTCATCAACTTTTTTCTGACCCCGGGCGCCTATCAGGCGGTGATCGGCGAGATCCTCGCCCAAGGCGACGGTTTCGGGCGGTGCGCACTCGGCGGCGGCCGGCGGGTACAGGTGGAATTCGTCTCCGCCAACCCCACCGGTCCGTTGCACGTCGGTCACGGTCGCGGCGCGGCGTTCGGCGCCACCGTCGCCAATCTGCTGGAAGCGGTCGGTTACCAGGTTCATCGCGAGTACTACGTCAACGACGCCGGCCGGCAGATGAACATCCTCGCCACCAGCCTCTGGCTGCGTTACCTGGAACATTGCGGCGAGCACTTCCCCTTTCCCAGCAATGGTTACCGGGGCGAGTACGTGCGCGACATCGCCGCCCGGTTCTATGCCGAGCACGGCGGTTCCTACGTGGCGGCGGCGGCGCAGGTCTTTCTGGATCTTCCCCCGGACGAAGTCCACGACGAAAACGGCATTCTCCTCGCGCCGGGCGACAAGGAAGCGCATATCGACGCCCTGGTCGCGCGCGCCAGAACCCTGCTGGGCGATCACCGCTACCGATTTCTCTTCGAACTGGGTCTAAACACCATTCTCGACGACATCCGCGACGATCTGCGGGAGTTCGGCGTCGTGTACGAGGAGTGGTATTCGGAACGCGCCTTGGCGGAGTCCGGATCGGTCAACAAGGCCATTCACCGGTTGCGCGAGGCCGGCTACGCCTACGAGCAGGACGGCGCCCTGTGGTTTCGCTCCAGCGTCTTCGGCGACGAAAAGGACCGGGTGTTGGAGCGGGAGAACGGCCAGACGACCTACTTCGCCTCGGACATCGCCTATCACCTGGAGAAATTCGAGCGCGGCTTCGATTGGGTGATCGACGTCTGGGGCGCCGACCACCACGGCTACGTGCCGCGAGTCAAGGCCGCGTTGCAAGCACTGGGCAAGAATTCCGCCCAATTGGACGTTTTACTGGTGCAGTTCGCCATCCTCTACCGCAACGGCGAGCGGGCGCAGATGTCCACCCGGTCCGGCGAATTCGTCACCCTGCGCGAGCTGCGCCGGGAGGTCGGCAACGACGCCGCCCGGTTTTTCTACGTCATGCGCAAGAGCGAGCAACATCTGGATTTCGATCTCGACCTGGCCAAGTCGCAATCCAGGGACAATCCCGTCTACTATATTCAATATGCGCATGCGCGGGTGTGCAGCGTGGTGCGGCAGTTACATGAGAAAGGACTATCCCGCGACGAGACGCGTGGCTTGGCCCACCTGGCGCGGTTGACCGAACCGCACGAAGAAGCCTTGCTGGTAGCCTTGTCCCGTTATCCCGAGGTCGTGGAAACCGCCGCCCTCCAGCACGAACCGCACCAGTTGGCGCATTATTTGCGCGAACTGGCCAATGCCTTCCATGCGTACTATAACGAACATCGGGTGTTGGTCCCGGACGACGCGCTGCGCGACGCCCGTCTCAACCTGAGTCTGGCCACCCGGCAAGTGATCAGGAACGGTTTGCAACTGTTGGGCGTCTCGGCCCCGGAGGTCATGTGAGCATTCGACGCGATTACAAGCCCGCCGCAACCGGGCGCCGCCGCCGTCAGGTCGTGCGTCGCCATGGCCTGTTGGTTGGCGCCCTGGTTTTGATCGGCCTGTTCGGCGGATTGCTGGCCTACATCAAGGGGGATCGTCAGCCAACCCCGGCCACCGCCGCCGTTCCGGCCACCGCGCCGGCCGCGCCGGCACCGGCAACCCCGCCCACGCCCAAAGCCGCGTCGGAAACCCCGCCCGCACCAATCAAACCCAAATACGATTTTTACACCGAACTGCCCAAGCGCCAGATCGAGATTCAGCGGGGGTCCAGGCAACCCCAAGGTGCGCGGCAAAATCCACCGGTTGGGACGCCTTCGGCGACCCAGCCCCAGCGCCACCCGGCGCCACCCAACCGGAACGCCGTGAATCGGACTGTGGCTGCAACGACCGCCAAAACGGATTAAAGCCTTTCGCCGCGCCACCAAACCCGGTCATGCTTGCTTACGCCACCCTGGGGTGATCGCCGTGAACCTTCCCGATGTGGTCAGGAATCATTTGAATCAACGTCAGGTCGCTTACCGTCTGCTCGCCTGTCCACCGAACGAAACGCTCGGCCAGACTGCGGATCGGCTCGCGATTCCCACCGACCGACTGGTCCGCATCGTATTGCTGGAAGACAGTTCTGGGCTGGCCATGGCCATCCTGCCGTACACCCATATTCTGGATTTCTCGACGCTCTGCCGCTTGCTCCAACGCGACCTGGAACCTCTTTATGGATTTGAAACAAATCGTGTTTTTCAAAGCCATGGTTGCAAGATGGGCTCTCATCCTCCCCTGCCCGACGCCTTCGACATTCCCGCGCTGGTCGACGACAGCCTAACCGCCATAGCTGACGATGACGAGATTTACTTCGATAGCGGCGGCGGCGATACCCTGATCGGCATGCGCGCGGCCGACTTTCGCCAATTGCTCGCCCATGCGCGCTGGAAGCGCTTCGCGATTTCGACGGAAGATCTCGATGAATTGATGAGCCAACAACCGCTCACGTCTCGCGACCTGGACAGCCTGACCAACCGTTACACCCCGACCCGCTTGCGCGCAGATATTGAAACCATCACCGAGTTGCCGGTCATGCCCTGGACCGTGCAACAGATCCTGACCCTGCGTGACAACCCAAACGCCACAGTGGAAAACATCATCTCCATCGTCGAGCAGGATCCGAGTCTGGCCGCCCAAGTGGTCTACTGGGCGCGCTCCCCCTTGCATGGCTATTCAGGCGCGGTGGATTCACTGCGGACCGCCATCGAACAGGTTTTAGGGCTGGAAAACACCCTCAATCTGCTCCTGGGCTCCAGCATGAGCCGCGTGTTCCAAATCCCGGCCGACGGTCCGGTCGGCCTGCAAGCCTTCTGGCGACATAGCGTTCATTGTGCTTCGCTGACCGCGGAATTGGCCAAGCTCGTTCCCAAACCGGCCAACGTCAAGCCAGGGTTGGCTTATCTATCCGGGCTATTGCACGATTTCGGCTATCTGGTGCTCGGTCACGTCTTTCCGGCCCGCTTTTTTTTGTTCAATCGGTTTCTGGCGGTCAACCGGCACTTGCCGCGGGACGTGGTCGAACGGCATGTCCTCGGCACCGAGCACTGGCATATCGGCGCCTGGCTGATGCAATCCTGGTCGATGCCCGAGGAAGTGATCGCGGCGGTGCGCTGGCATCATCACGAGGATTGCACCCAGCCACACGCCGAATACTCCAATCTGGTGCTGATCGCTAACCGGTTGCTCCATCACATCGGTCTGGGCGAGGAACAGGACAGTCGGTTGCCGGCGTTGCCCCTGTTTACCTTGGGCATCACCCGCGACCAGGCCATGGACGCTCTGGAACGGGTGCATGCCAGCATGACGGATCTGGACACGCTGTCGGAAGCGTTGCGCTTGCCCGGCGAGGGGTAGCGGACACCGGAATGCCAAATCGGTGAGTGGCTCGTTATCGGGCGACTGGCCACAACGCTTCGAGATTGACCCAGTCCGCCGCCGGGTCGGCGCTAATACGGGCGATCTTGTGCTCCAGATCGGCCCACATCGGCTCGTCGCTCAGTTCGTAGCTGTGTCCCCAAAAGCAGAACACGCCATCATGGGCCTTGGCGCTTTCGTACAGCGTCCAGAAATCCGGATCATCAAATCGGCAAAAGGGACCAAATTCGAAGGGATCGGCGGGTGGAAACCCCGAGCGATGGTTGTCCACGGCGCGGGCGTAGACGTGGCCGGCGGCGCGCACCGCCTCCTTGACCGTTGGGTTAAATCCACCAAATGGATAGCAGAAGCCCCGCACCGGCTGCTGAAACCAGCCTTGTAAGATGCAGCGGCTTTCCCGGATTTCCCAATCCAGGGCTTCGAGAGTCAAATCCGGCAGATAGGGATGAGTCAGGGAATGGTTGGCGATTTCGAAACCCGCGTACACCTCGACCAGTTCGTTCCGGCCGAGGCGCCAAACTTCCTGCTCGCCACGGCGCCAACCGAACGAGCGGTGGTCCTGATGCAGGCCAGGATTCAGGTTGAACGTGGCCGTGGCTCGATAGCGGCGCAACAACTCGGTGAGTCGGACATCATCGACGATCCCGTCATCCCAACTCTGCGCGACTTTCATCCGTCCTGGCGCTCTTTCACCATTCACTGTTGCGAACCTTGCGCACCAGAATCGCCAGCTCGTCATCGGGAATGTCGCTCAGCCCTCGGATCAATTCGGCGAACAGGATCGGCCGCCGCATGATGATTTCACGGAGATCGGTGGATACCTTGCCCGCCAGGGCCAGCAATAAGTCGGCGTCCTCGCCCAAGTCCGCGGCCAACCGCCGAATCGTCTCTTCCGAAGGCGGCGGGACATCGCCTCGTTCGATTTTGCTCAGATATGCGGGTTCCACTCCGATCCGCTGAGCGGTCTGCCGCACTGAGTAACGGCGGTTCACTTCGCGACGTTGCTCGCGGAGTCCCCGAACATGGCTTCCAAAGTCCATCATGACACCATTAGTTTTTCATAATGGTATTCAATATAGAGCAGTCAACCGTGGAATTCCATTCATAAAGTCCGAACTGCTCTACATTTCGAGGCTGAGAGGCTGGATAAATCGCCTCTCAATCAGCGAGCGATCTCTCTATTCCTCCCGCCGCCGCAAATCCAGCGTATACGGGAAGTTGGGATTGATTTCCTCTGCCGGGGCGACCATCGACCCCGGGGTGTGGCCGTAGGGCCAGAATCGGGCGAAACGCCGCGCTTCGGCCTCGTTGGCGTTGACCGGGAAAGTTCCAGGATTGCGACCACCGGGATGCATGACATGGTAGGTACAGCCACCGATGGAGCGCTGGTTCCAAGTGTCCACCAGGTCGAACACCAGCGGCGCATGAACCGGAACCGTCGGATGCAGCGCCGACGGCGGCAACCAAGCCCGGTAGCGAACCCCGGCGACGAACTCTCCGGGAACGCCGGTCGGACGCAGCGGCACCCGCCGGCCGTTGCAGGCTACCACATGCCGCTCGCCAACCATCCCGCGCACCTTGATTTGCATCCGCTCCACCGAGGAATCGACGTAGCGCGCGGTCCCACCCAGCGCCTGTTCTTCGCCCATCACATGCCACGGTTCCAAAGCCTGGCGCAATTCCAGTTCGATGTCGCGCTGGACGATAGCGCCGTAGTACGGGAAGCGGAACTCGAAGAACGGCAAAAACCAGTCGCTCTCGAAGGGATAACCGGCCTCCTGGAGTTCCGCGATGGCATCCTGGAAATCCGTCCAGACGTAGTGCGGCAACATGAATTGGTCGTGAATCCGTGTCCCCCAACGCACCAGTTCCCGGTTTGGATACGGCTGTTCCCAGAACCGCGCCACCAAGGCCCGCAGCAAGAGCATCTGCATCAGGCTCATCCGGGCGTGCGGCGGCATTTCAAAGGCGCGCATTTCCACCAAACCCAGCCGGCCGGTCGCACTGTCCGGTGAGTACAACTTGTCGATGCAGAACTCGGCGCGGTGGGTGTTGCCGCTCAAGTCCACCAGCAGGTTACGCAACAGACGATCCACCAGCCACGGCTGCGGCACCTCACCCAGCGGCATTTCCCGGAAGGCGATTTCCATTTCATACAGGCTGTCGTTGCGCGCCTCGTCCACGCGCGGGGCCTGGCTGGTCGGGCCGATGAACAACCCAGAGAACAGATAAGACAGGCTGGGATGGTGCTGCCAGTAGGTAATCAGACTGCGCAGCAGCTCGGGCCGGCGCAGGAATGGGCTATCGGTCGGCGTCGCCCCACCCAAGGTGACGTGGTTGCCGCCGCCGGTGCCGGTATGCCGCCCGTCCAGCATGAATTTCTCGGTGCCCAGTCGCGACTGCCGGGCATCTTCGTACAAGCCCTCGACATTGTGTTGCAACTCCGCCCAGTCGTGGGCGGGATGGATGTTGACCTCGATCACGCCGGGGTCGGGGGTCACGGCAAACTTGCGCAGTCGCCAGTCCGACGGCGGGGGATAGCCCTCGACCAACACCGGCATCGCCAGCTCGGCGGCGGTCTGTTCGACGCAGGCCAGCAGATCCAGATAGTGCTCCAACCGCTCCAGCGGCGGCATGAACACGTACAGATGACCGTCGCGCGGCTCGACGCACAGCGAAGTATGGATCACCGGACCTTCGTCGGTCGCCGGCTGCTCCTGAAAGTCGCCGCGCGCCGCCACGCCGCTACCGCGCAGGAACTCACTGTAGCGGCGCGTCACCTCGCCGTGACTGTCGCCCAGCGCGGCGCGGAACTCGAACAGCGACTGCGGATGCGGGACTTCGCGGTCGGTTTCCCCGACCCAAGGCAACGCCGCCAGCGGCAGCCGATAACCCATCGGTGAGTCGCCCGGAATCAGGTACAAATGCTCGCGGCGCAAGAGCCACGGTCCGCTGAGCCAGCGGCCGTCGGCGGCATAGTCCCAGCGCAGCGGCAGCGCGTAGCCGGTCACCGCGTTCAAGCCCCGCTCCAGCAGGATCGCCAGCCGCCGGCGCTCCTCGTCGTCCTTGAGGTCGTACTTCAGCGGGTCCACGTTGACCGGCAGGGTGCGCTCCCGCCACAGGTAGTAATACACGTCCTCATAGCCGGGAATGAGCCGGTTGGGGCTTACGCCCAGCCGCCGGGTCAGCTCCACGGCAAAGGCTTGCGCCTGTTCCGGGCCATAGCCTTGCGGGAGCTCATCATCGGCGATCCAGCGTGGATCGTGCCACAAAGGCAGGCCGTCGCTGCGCCAGTAGCAGGAGAGCGCCCAGCGCGGCAACGACTCGCCGGGATACCATTTGCCCTGACTGTAATGCAGGAAACCGTTCGCCGCGAAGCGGTCACGCAGTTTTTTCAACAAGCGACCGGCCAGTTTGCGCTTGGTGGGGCCGACGGCGGCGATGGTCCATTCCGCGCCGTCCATGTCGTCGATCGACACGAAAGTCGGCTCGCCGCCCATGGTCAACCGCACGTCGCCGGCGCGCAGTTGCACGTCCACCGCCCGACCGAGTTGCTCGATCCGCGCCCACAGTTCTTCGCTGTAGGGCTTGGTGACCCGCGGGTCCTCA
>JAWOHQ010000178.1:0-4026 GCA_046485105.1 Candidatus Competibacteraceae bacterium
CTGCGCAGCCGCGAGCTGGGGATGAAATCCACCGCCCGCTTCGTGGGGGTGCTGGAACAGACCGGCCGGCTCAAGCAGGACAACGTGCTGTTCGCCAATCTGGAGCTGGAGGATCGCAAAACCCGGCTGCCGGAAGCGACCTGCGATTTCTATGCCCCGGTGTTTCTGGGATTCCGGCAACTGGCGGTCGAGCGCTGGCCGGCCACGCCGCTGTACCGGATGACCTTCGCCCACCCGCAGGATGCTCGGTCCAAGGCTCTGCCGCTCAAGGTCACGCTGGAGCGTTCCACCGACGAGAACGCGGAACTGGATTTCAAGGTCAGCGCGGTGGTCGACGCCGACGGCAACCAGCAGCCGACCGGGGTGGTGCTGCTCAAATTGCAAACGCTCAAGGACGAATACGGCTACTGGCTGGATACCGGCATTTTCTCGATCTCGGCCCGGTCTGGCGCCTGACCCCCGTCCTCTGAGAGACCGTACAAAAACCCCTTGAAACCAGTCATCTACATCCAGCGAATCCGCCATGACCGCCACCGAAACCACCCTCAGCAGCACCTGCCGCACCCTGGAGCAGGTCGGCGCCGAATTCCTGACCTGGCTGGACGAGAACGCCGAACGAGTCCGCCAGGAAAAGGCGGGGCTGACCAAGGAGTTCCGTCGTCTCGCCGCCCAGGCCCGCCGGCTCGATCAGGCGGTGCGGCGGCCGATGTGCGTTGGGGTATTCGGCCCCAGCCAGTCCGGCAAGTCCTATCTGATTTCGGCCCTGGCCCGCAAGGGCGCCGCGCCGCTGCTGGCCGATTTCGCCGGCCGGGAAATCGACTTCATCCGCGACATCAACCCGGAAGGCGGGCGCGAGTCCACCGGGCTGGTGACCCGCTTCACCCTGCAACCGGCATCCGACGCGAACCCCGCCGCCCCGGTACAAATGCGGCTGTTGACCCAGACCGATCTGGTCAAGATTCTCGGCAACACCTATTACGCCGACTGCGACCACAGCAATGACGATCCACTGACCCAGGCTCGGTTGACCGAACTGCTGGCTGGACTGGCTCCGGCGGCGCAGCCGCAGCCGGTGGACCCGCTCACCGCCGACGACGTGTATGACCTGCAAGCCTATTTCGAACGCTATTTCAAGGGCCAGGAGCGGGTACGCCTGCTGCGGCACGGCTACTGGGAGCAGGCCGCCGAACTGGCCCCCCGCCTGCGGATTCAGGATCGCGCCCGGCTGTTCGGCGCGATCTGGGGCGGGATCGAGGCGTTCGGCCAGCTCTACATCCGGCTCTACACCGGCTTGCGGGGGCTCAACTTCGCCACCGACGCCAGCGCCGGGCTGGAGGCGCTGCTGCCGCGCGAGCAGAGCATCATCGACGTGCAGACCCTCAAGGGACTGGGAACCGGCGGCGGCGAAACGCTGGTTCTGACCGGGAGCGGCGGCGCGCGAGTGACCCTGCCGCGCAACGAGGTGACGGCGCTGATCGCCGAGCTGCGCATCGTCATCAGCGAACAGCCCTGGGATTTCTTTCAGCACACCGACCTGCTGGATTTCCCCGGCGCGCGTTCCCGCGAGCAGATCAAGGATCTGCCGACCTTCCTGCAAGGCGCCGACGCTTTGCAAAGCCTGTTCCTGCGCGGCAAGGTGGCCTATCTGTTCGAGCGGTACTGCGCCGAGCAGGAACTGACCAGCATGTTGCTGTGCATCGGTCCCAGCAATCAGGAGGTCAAGACCCTGCCGGAGATGGTGTTCGACTGGATCGTGTCCACCCACGGCGCGACCCCGGAACAGCGGTCGCAACAGCCGACCGCGCTGTTTCTGGTGCTGACCAAATTCGACATGGAGTTCGAGGAGAAGGCCGGCGAGCGCTCCCCGGAAAGCCGCTGGATCACCCGGCTGGAAAGCTCGCTGCTCAACTTCTTTGGCAAGCAGCACGACTGGCCGCGCCGGTGGGACGCGCAGGGACCGTTTCGCAACAGCTTCTGGCTGCGCAATCCCCACTTCAAGGCCAAGAACCTCTTCGACTACGATGAGAACGGCCAGGAACTGAACGTCCGGCCCGGCGAGCGCCAGCGGATTGAAATGTTCGAACAGGCGTTTCTGAAGGATGCCGTCGCCAGCGCCCATTTCCAGAATCCCGAACGGGCCTGGGAGGCGGGTTTCGCCCTCAACGACGGCGGCGTCAGCTATCTGGCCGAGAGCCTGCGCCCGCTGTGCAATCCCGAACTCAAGCGCCAGCAACTGGCCGGACAGGTGGCGCGGCTGAGCGAGCAGATGATCGAGCGCATGGCCCATTACTACGTCAGCGACAATCCGGAGCAGGAGCTGGAGAAGCGGCGGGTGGCGGCGCGGCAGGTGGCCGGCTGCCTGATCGATTGCGCCGGCGAACAGCGTTTCGGCGAACTGTTGCGCGCCTTGCAGGCCGACAGCGACGAACTGGAAGACATTTATTACCGGATCGAAACCCGGCTGCCGGATGAAAAACAGGCTATCAGCGCCCCGACCATCGGCGCGGTGGTGGACACCGGCAAGATGAAGGCGCTGCTGGGCCTGGGAACGCCGGCGGCGGGCGCGGCTCCCGAAGCGCTCCGCCGGGACGACGCCGCGCTGTTCGCCCGCGAGGCGGTGGCGGAATGGATGCGGGATTTGCACGATCTGAGCGGCAACAAGTCGTTGTGCGACTACTACCGGGTACCGGAAGCCGGCATGGCCGAGTTCGTCAAGGAACTGATCGACGGAGCGCAGCGGCTCAAACTGGAGGAACGGATCGAAACCCTGGTGCGCCAAGTCACTGGCTTCCGCATGAAGTTCGAGCAGATCGTAGCGCTGCCGGCCCGGCTGACCGCCAACCTGCTCAACGGCTACGTCGCTTTTCTGGGCTACGACGCGCTGGCGTTGGAGCAGCGGCCGATGCTGGCGCTGGAGAGCGGTCCCAGGCCGGTATTCCCCCCGCGGGCGGTGCCGCGCGGGGGCCCGCAACTGGGGGAACAGCCCTCCACCTACGACCAGGACTACTACACCGACTGGATCTGCTCCTTCCTCGATCTGGTCGAGCGCAACGCCCGGACCCGCGGCGGCGCCGAGGTGGACCTCGCCGCCAATCGCCGGCTGGGCGAACTGCTGGCCCGGCTGCGGCCAGCGATCTGAGTTCCTGACTTCCACCGTTCGTCCCGATCTCTGGAGATCTTATGCCCACGCTTTCGGTTCGAGTTTCGGAGGATCCCGCCCGCCCGCTGGGACACGCCATCGTCACTCTCAACGGCCTGCCGCCCGGCCTGGAAACCTTCGAATTTGCCTTGACCCGCCATGGGTTTACCGCCAGCCACCTCGGTCCGGATGGCTGGCAGGGCGCCGAATGCTGGCTGCAACCCGATGAAGTCTGGTACACCGGCGACGCCTTGAAGTTCGTGGTCCCCCCCGAACTGGCGTTCCAACTGGAAAACATGCCCTACCGGTTGGCGGTGCGCGGCCAAGGGTTGGCGGGAACCATGACGGTGACCTTCGCCTGGCCGTTGGAACTGGATCTGGAGGAGGGCAGCGCCAGCGGCGAGCGCCGGGTGGTTGGCGGTACGCGGGTCGAAGCCGGTCCGAAACCTCGCCCGGCGGCCGAGCCGCCTCCGTTGCCGGAGGTGGGTGGGGTGGTCGTGGACATTCCGGACGTACTGATTCCCGAGATCGAGTCTGACCTGGAGCCGATCGACGAGCGCTTACCGACCCGGGTGACGTCGCCTCAAACCGATACTTCCAAACCGGCCGGCGAAGACCAGAAGACTCCCCGGGCCGTAACTCCCCCGGCCGTACAGTCGGACCCGAGATCTTCCGTCGTACCAGATTCCACGGTTTCTCCAGGTCCGGATTCTGCCCATAAAATGTCGGAACGCCTGGTCCCGCCGGTTCGACCTGATCGCGAGACAGCGGCGGAGGCCGCTGCCCCGGCGCCGCCACGGCCGGAACCGGTTCGGGAGGAACCTACCCGCGTCCTGTCGCCTCAACCGGGATCGGAAACGTGGCCCCTTCGGCGGGCCACGTTTCCG
>JAWOHQ010000450.1:0-4262 GCA_046485105.1 Candidatus Competibacteraceae bacterium
CCCAGTGTACGCCGTCCATAAAGGAAACAATAGTCAGTGCATAAACGGCCGCAATGTAGACAACAAAACCGAACGCCTTGATAGAACTCACGCCGATCAGGGGCAGGAGCGCGCTCGCGATGAAAGGCAACGCTCCAGCGTAGGTGAGTAAGCTGTACGTTCTGGTATTCGTCACCAGATATTTTGACCTCTGGAAGCTGCGGTTCACCGCTGTCCGCAGCCTTGCCGACGTCGCGCTAACGCCTGTAGCCGCGGACGCCAGCGCAGGAACAGATCATAGAATCGGTCGAGCAGCCAGGCGAGTCCCCGAACTTGAAACAGTCCGCCGAGCCAGGAAAACGTCGGCAAGGCCGACCAGAGCACGGCGAAAGCCTGGCCACCCGACACCCACAGGCCCGACGCATCGCGCACCTGAAAGCGCCGCAGCGCTTCGGTCCGGGTTAGACCCGGCGCCAGGATCGAGTCCGAACAGGCGCTCGCGTCGACCCAGATGACTTTATCCGCCCCGCGCCGCCGCCGGTAAAAACCGATTTCGGTGGCGCACAAAGGACAGGCGCCGTCGTAGAAGACGGTGACGGCGGCCGTATTGGCCGGGTATTCGGCCAGGATCAAGCAACCCGGCTGCGTCTCCGTCCCCATGGGTGGGTCGCCTTTGGCTTAAGAGTCTCGATCCGGATTGCAACGAGCTGGAGTTCGCTTTCCCATCATGGGCGCCCTCGCGGGATCGGCTGTTGTCGCGGGTGTCAGCGACGGGCTTTTTCTATCGCGCCACATCATGACCGGTTGCTCCATTCTGCGCGCATGTGAGAAGGTATCTGCGAACTTGAGACCGCATCGAGCTCCTTCAAGTTTCTGCTGGGCATCCTCACGAAGTTGGCGCCAGCCAGCCGCATCGAGCAGGTTCGACCGACGGGTGCGGGTGATCGGCAAGGGCGACCAGGAGCGCTTGCTTGGCGCCGCTGCCGGAAGCGTTCGGCGCGGATTTCGGGTTCTGGCTGAAGGACCAGCCGCGCGGGGAGTTCGTATTCGCCCGCGCGGTCGGCCGCCCGTCTCCTCCCCAGCGGCCCGAGCCTATCTGTGGGGGATGCTCCGCAAGACCGGACCCCTTCCTCGATCAGGCCACCAGAGAGGGGTAGACGAGGTCGATGTCGTCCAGCGACCAATTGGCGCCCGGCGGCGACAGACGCGCGTAACGGCTGAGATGGCTGGCGGGAAGCGGACCCACCCGGCGCGGGAGATCGCCGAGCCGCGCCCCTTGACGCACCAGAAACGCCAGGTAGGTATGTTGCAGGGCCTCGGGGGTGACGGCGGTGGCATCCCTCAGCCCGGCGTCCACGGCGGCGATCCGCAGGCCCGCGCGCCATTCTTCGTCATTCCAGGCCGCTCCCGGTTCTGGGGCCGCCGCCCCGGCCAAGCGTCGCACGCCGGCGGCCAGATGCAGGCTCCGTGCTCCAGGACCCGGCACCGCCACACTCTCGGTCTCGGGATCCACCGCGCCGGCCAGCGACGACAGTTCCTCGGGGGCGACGCCGCTCAGCAGCAGCGCCGCCTGCAAGGCCGCAACGGGGGCGGCGGCGGCGAGCAGGGCGTCCACCTCGCCCAGCTCCAGTTCCCGCGGCCAGGCTTGCGGCAGCCGTGGGGCGGCCGCGGCGCCAACCCTCCGGCGTTCGTCCTCATCGCCCGGTATCGCCAGCGCCTCGGGCGGCGCCCCCCCATAGACCCGCACGCCGGTGAGGCCGGGTGGATCGCGGCGCGTGCGCCCGGTGAGGTAGTCGACCAGCCAGGCCAGGAAGAGGGCCACGAGTAGCGCCAGGCCCAGCGCGATGCCGGCATCGCGCGCGTACAGGGGGCGCACCGGCTGCAGCGGCAGGGGCGCTCGGTCGATCACCTGCAAAGGTGGATACCGCTCCCGATGACGCATTTCGATGCGGGCGAGCCGTTCCTGGTTGGCATTGAAGAGTTCCTCGAGGCGCGCCAGCTCTTCGGTCCGCGTCTGATGCTCGGCGAAGCGCGTGGTGAACTCGGCCACCTGCGCCCGGTGGGCGGCCAGTTCCGCCGCCAAAGCCTCGACCGCCGCATCGGCGGCCAACACCTCCTGTTCGGCGTCGGCGAGCACCTGCGTCTGCCCCACCGAGATCGTGCGTCGGATCTGCGCCTCGACCGATGCCAGTTGCTCGGGAAGCTCCCGAAGCTGGGGGTCCAGCTCCAGGTATCTTGGCGTGTAGCGCTCCGCGAGCTTGTTCAGACGCTCGCGCAGCGCCTGAGCCTCCGACTGCAGGCTGGCCAGGCGCGATTTCTCCTGATCCGGCACCACCACCCGGCCCTGCCCCACGGTGGTCCGCACCGCGCCGAGCCGGGCTCGAGCGTCGGTGGCGCGTTCCCGCGCCTGGTTGAGGGACGCGTTCAGGCCCTGGAGGCGGGCGAGCGCCTGGTTCTCCTCGCGCTCCAGGCTGACGATGTCGTAGCGCTCGCGAAAGGCCGCCAGCGCGTCGCGCATCTCGGCGGCGCGCGCGCCGAGATGCGCTTGTTCCGCGGCGAGCTCCGCAGTCGTACGCTCGGTGATCTCGGCGATGCGCGCCGCATACAGCGCCACATAAGCCTCCGCCCAGTGGTTCACGGCGCGTTGCAGGATCGCCGGCTCGCCGCCCTCGGCGCGCAATTCCACCAAGTGGGTGCCGGGCACCGGCAATACCTCCAGCATCTCGCGCAAGGTCCCAAGTCCCGCGGGTCCAGAGAAGCCGTGGCCGTCGGCGGCGAGCGCGGCCGCCACGTTCGCCAGGACGTCGTCGCTCAGGAGCAGGCGCCGCTGTATCGCCACGTGTTCGATATCGGTCTCGGCGCGGGTCTGGTCCACCCCTTTGGGCTCGACCGTGAGCACGGCCGCAACCGTCTGGTACACGGGTGGGCGCAAGTAGTTCACCGTGAGGCCCAGGGCGGCGCACGCCAAAAAGCTCGCCAGGAATACCGGCAAGCGCACCGGTCGTCGCGGCGCTGCCCCAGGGCCGGGGAGCCCCTGAACGAGTTCGATGGACGGCGGGTGCGGAGTGCTCATGGCGACAGTCCTTTCGATGGGCGAGTAGTGTTCTTGACGTGGATATAAATACTTATAACCTATTGATTATAAATAATTTATTGACTATATATCCATATCTGTAGCACTGCCGCCTCTGACCTCCCTCAATCGCGCAGTAGTTCGTTCAGGCCGACCCGGGAACGGGTTTTCTCGTCCACCTGCTTGATGATCACCGCGCAATACAGGCTGTGGCTGCCGTCCGGGGCGGGCAGGGCGCCGGGCACGACCACCGAGCCGGCCGGGATACGGCCATAACTCACCTCCCCGGTCAGCCGGTTGTAAATCTTGGTGCTCTGCCCGATGTAGACCCCCATCGAGATCACCGAACCGCGCTCGACGATCACCCCCTCGACCACCTCGGAACGGGCGCCGATGAAGCAGTCGTCCTCAATGATGGTCGGGCTGGCCTGTACGGGTTCTAGAACCCCGCCGATGCCGACGCCCCCGGAGAGATGCACGTTCTTGCCGATCTGGGCGCAGGAGCCGACCGTGGCCCAGGTATCGACCATGGTCCCGGAATCCACAAAGGCGCCGATGTTGACGAAGGACGGCATCAGCACCACACCGGGCGCGATGTGGGAACCACGCCGGGCGGCGGCCGGCGGCACCACCCGCACTCCGGCGGCCAAAAAGTCGTTCTCGCCGTAGGTGGCGTATTTGGGGGGAATCTTGTCGAAATAGTTAGTGTAGCCGTCGCGAATGATCGCGCTGTCGTTCAAGCGAAAACTTAGCAGCACCGCCTTCTTCAACCAGGTGTTGACCGTCCACCCGTCGATGCACGGTTCGGCGACCCGAACCTGACCCAGCTCTAGCAGACCCAGCGTTTCTTCCACCGCCTCGCGCACCGCGGCCGGCGCCGTGGCGGCGTCGATTTCGCCACGCTGTTCGAACGCGTTTTCGATCATCCGTTGTAAATCAGTCATCAGGGAACATCCTCGGTACGGGCGGCGTCCCAAGTTGTTAAATGCATCATTCAATGCTTAGGCACGGCCGCAAAAAACCGGCATAATAAGGGGGAATTAAGCAGTACAAAGGGTCGTCGCCCGGACGACCCCCAAGAGCAGACACTTTATCACCTTACGTTCCCTAACGGCAGCAGGTCGCCAGGTTCGTAGGGTGGTCGGATCGTGGCGAAATCCATACGAACACCAAAGAGGATTATATAAGGTATGGCAAAGAAATTCGTGGC
>JAWOHQ010000030.1:0-4797 GCA_046485105.1 Candidatus Competibacteraceae bacterium
CGATCGAATCGCCAGCGCTGATCGCCGCCACGCCGAGGCTGAGGGTCAGCGACAAAGGTCCGCGCTCGGTGGCGAACACCGTGTCGGCGATGGCGGTTCGCAGGCGTTCCGCCAAGGCGCGCGCCGTGGCCAGGTCGGTTTCCGGCAGCGCCATCGCAAATTCCTCGCCGCCGTAGCGAGCCAGGATGTCGGCCTGCCGCAGGTTGCGCTGGAGAGTGCCGGCCACGGCTTGCAAAATCTGGTCTCCGATGAGGTGGCCGTACTGGTCGTTGACCGCCTTGAAGTGGTCGATATCCCCCATCATGAGCGCCAAGGGACGGTGATAACGGCGGAAGCGTTCGTATTCCTTTTGCGCCAGATTGAAGAAATGCCGGCGGTTGAACAGGCCGGTCAGAGCATCCGATATCGCCAGGTGGCGCAATTCTTCTTCCATCTTTTTGCGCTCGGTGATGTCCGTCGCGATCTCCAGGCGCACGATGCGTCCGTCGATCCAGCGCAAGGCGGTATCGCGGCAATCATACCAGCGGCCGTTTCTGGTGTTTTGACACTCCCATTGGTACACCCCTGTGGGTTGTCCGGCGGCATCCAGTAAGCGCTCGTTGGTGCAAAACGCGCACGGCCCGGTCTGACCGCTTTGTAAAGACTGCCAGCATTTCGCTCCGACCACATCTCCCCAAATACTCCGTATGTATCGGTTGGCGAACAGGAGTTCGTAAGTTTTCATGTCGGCGACATAAACCAGAGCATCGACACTATCCAGGATCGTTAGTAAGGTCTGGTAGGCATCGGGAGCTGCCTGCTCGGCCGGTTTGCGATCAGTCATGGCAGTCGTTCGAACTCATGGGCTCAAGAAAGAGCGAAACTCAGGGTAAAGGGAAGGCAGGCGTTCATCGTCCTTCTTTTGTGGGGGAACTGGGAAATTTTAGCTTAACTTTCATAAAGCAGAGTTTTTTCGCGCCGAGAGCCGCCAACTCAGGATGGGCCAGACGGGGAGGGCGCGCGGATGCGGGAGGCAGGCAGATTGATGATCGCGATGCCGGCCAGGGTCATGGCGCCGCCCAGAATCAGTTTCCAACTCAGCGCATCGCCCCACAGCAGTACGCCGAACGCCACCGCCAGCACCGGCGCCAGGAGCATCAGCGGCGTGGTGACGCCGACCGGATAGCGGCCGAGCAGGTAGTAGACGATGCCGTGCCCGATCAGCGAGGCGCCGACGGCCGAATAGACCGGCGCGGCCAGTTCCAGGCCGGATGCGGTCTGGATGGCGGTCCAGTGATCCTGCTCGAACAGCAGGGACAGCAGCGCCAGCGCCGGCATGGCGCAGAGGGCGATCCAGGCTTGCAGGGCGAACACGCCGACGCCGCGTAATTGCCGCATCTGAATGGTGGCGACCGCCATCGCCGCCGCGCCGGCGACGATCAGCAGCAGGGCGTCGAGATGTTGAAATACGATCGGGTCGAAGCCGATCACCAGCACCCCGCCAAACGCCGCGGCGATGCCCAGCACGCGCCGCCGACCCAGCGTTTCGCCTAGCAGGATCACCGCCAGCAGGGCTGAAAAAGGCACATACAACTGACTGGCGATGGCGACCGAGGCGATATCGCCGCTGGCCTCCAGTCCGGCGAAGATCAGACTGAAGTGCAATACGCCCTGTACCGCGGCGATGCCCAGCACGCCGCCCATCCGCCCGGGAATCCAGCGCAGAAACGGCAACAGCAACAGCAGCAGGATTGCGAAGCGCAACGCGGTGAACAGGAACGGCTGGAACTGGGTGACCCCAGCCTTGCCGGCGATGAAGTTGAAGGCCCAGGCGGTATTGGCCAGCAACGCCAGCGACAGATCCCCGACCGTCAGACCGTGCGCCGCGCCGCGCCCGTCATCCGGGTTCAGACGTCCTCCCGCCGCTGCCAGGCGTGCAGAGCGGCCAAGAAGCGGTCGTCCAACGCCACTTCCGCTTCCGCCGGCAAAGCGCCGGTCAGGCACCATTGTTCCTGTAACCGACGAGGGTCATGGAGCGCATCGGTCGCGGCATCGCCGGCCAGCGATGCCGACAACCGGGCAACCTGGTGTTGCATCCGCAGTTGGGCAAACTCAGGCGGCGACTCCACGCCGGCGGCGATCTCCATGGAGACGCACCAGAGCTGTTTTTGTTCCAGGTTCCGCTCCAGTTGGGCGCGCAAGTCCCGCGCGGCGTCGGAATCGTCGGTCAAGGCATGCACGATGGCGTCGTGGCGTCGTTGCAGCGACTCTTCCAGGGACGGCGATAGCGGTGGTAGCGTCGGCCAGATAGCCCGGATCTCGGCCAGGACGACGGCGACATCGGACGGATTGCCGAGCAGCGCTTCCAGTCGCGCGCACAACCGGGCGCGCTGGTGCAGGCGCTGGAAAGCCTCTCGAATGCCGGCCCGACGCAGGACCTGTTGGCGCTGGTCGAAGCGTTGGATGGCCGTCTCGAAACGCTGGTCGATCTCGCGCTGATCGGCTTTCGGGATCGACCCGATGGTTTCCCACTCCTGGCGGATGGTCTGCAGCCGGTCGCGCGCTGGCGATAACAGGTCGCCAGAGTCGATGCTGGCCAAGGCTTCGAGTTCCGCGCACAACGCCTGTTTGCGGGCCCGATTGTGCTGGCGTTCGGTATCCGCCGCCTGCTGTTCCGCCTGGCGACGGTCGAACACCGCGTCGCAGGCGGCGCGGAATTCCTTCCACAACGCCTGCTCCTGGCGGGGTGGGGCCTGTACGGTCGGATGCCACTCGGACTGGGCGCGTTTGGCGGCGTCGATAGCGGCGCGCAGGTCGGAATGGTCGGCCAGCGCCTGGACCTGTTGGATGAGTTGCTGGCGGCGATGCAACTCGCGGTCGCGCTCGGCGCCGAGATGCGCGTCCAGTTTCCGCAAAATCCGCTGGAAGCGCCGGTCCAGGTTTTTCCGCTCGGAACGGTTCACCGGACCGATTTTGCGCCATTGTTCCTGAACGCGGCGGAGCAACCGGTCGGCCTCGCGCCAGTCCGCCTGTTGCCAGTCGGTTGTGGCTTCGAATTGTTCCATCTGCGCGCACAGCGCCTGTTTCTTCTCCTCGTTCTGCCGGCGCTCCTCGACCTGGGCCTCAAAGTAAGCCTGGCAGGGGGCATAGGCGCGTTCGCACGCGGTGTTGAAGCGCTTCCAGAGCCCTTTGGGCGCGCCGCCTTCCTGATGGTCCAACGCCTTCCACGCTTCGCGGACCTCGCGGATGCGTTGGGCGATCTCCGCCGGTTCGGCATCCAGATCGATCAGGCCTTCGGCGGTGGCGCAGAGTTGTTCCCGAGCTTGATGGGCGCCCCAACGCTGCCAGTCGCGCAGTTCGCCGAGCCGACCGGCGCAGGCGTGCAGACGTTCCTCAATGGCCGCCATTTGCGCCCGGCTCAGGCCGATGTTGTGCTTGAGTTGGTGGCGGGCCTGCTCTTGAATCTGGTTGGCATGCTGTAATTCGCCGTTCTCGGCCGCGGCTTCGAGTTGGCCGACCAGATCTTGAAGTTCCCGCCACTCCTCGTCGCGTTGCTGGACCTGCCGTTGCAGGCGGGCGCGCAGCCGATCGAGCAAACCATCGAAACGGTTTTGCAGCTCGCGGGTCAGGTCGCGGGATTCAGGGCGTTCCAAACCCTCCCAATGATGACGCAGTTGTTTGACATCCGCCTCGCGCACTTCACTGGATTGGTGGAACAGGGTTTCCCCTTGCTGTAACAGTTCGCGCTGGCGTTCGGCGCGCTGGTGGTTGCGGCGCAAGAGCCGTTCCTGGTCGTGGATCTCCTGAACCCGTTGCTGGAAGCGCGTCTCCAGGCGGCGGCCATCCACATCCTGGACTGGTCCGAGATAAGTCCAGGCGGCCGGCGCTTCGTGGGTGGCGTAGCGAATCGCCGCATCGAGTTCGGCGCTGGGTTCGAATTCGTGGCGCAGCCGCTCCAGTAGAGTTTCCAGGGCGGCGATAAGGTCCAGCCGTTGGGCGCGCCGACCGGCGCTGGTTTGCCGGTCGGCCAGGAAGCGGGCGCGAGCCTGGACATAGCGAGCCCGGAGTTCGGAGGGGGCGAAGGCTGCATTTTCGCGCCATTCCTGGTCCAGTTTGGGGAATCGGCCGGCATTCGGCCCACTTTCGCCGTCCCAAACCAGTTGTTCCATTTCGGCGCACAGCCCTTCAAGATGTATCGAGCGGGCTTGCGCGGCGGTTAGAGCGTCCAGGCGCTCCCGAGCTTGGCGGTACAGGCGTTTGTCCCGATTGCGGCTCTGGCGGGCGATGGGCTCGAGGAGGTTGGGGTCCTGAATCCGCTCCAGCGCGGTCAGCCTGACCTCCGAGTGGGAATCCTGGAGAGCGACTTCGGCCAGCAGCGCTTCCGCGTCGACGTGCTCCAGGGCGGCCAGCCGCAGTTCGGGTTCGGCGGCCTGCCGCGCCAGGAACGCCGCAAGATCGGGGTCGGCTTCGTTTCGCAACCGTTCCAGACGGACGGCGAGCGGCGGATGGTTGGCGGTCTGGCCGGCCAGCAGGGATCGGTAGCGCGTCTGGGCGGCGGTGCGCACGTCCTCATCGACATCCGCGCTGGCGAGATCGCGCAGCAGATCCAGATCGTCCAGCCGCGCCAACGCCGCGCGGCGCATGGCTGGATCGGGATTTTGTTGGGCCTGCTGAACAAACGTCGGATCGCCGTTCGCCGGTTCCCGCCCGGCGGGTTCGCGGGCCTTGGGATCGGCCTGTTGCCACTTGAGTTTGAGGAAACGGCTCAGGATCATGGGAGGGTCGGTCTGGTATTTCGGGTGAAGTGCGATCCGATGG
>JAWOHQ010000079.1:0-6131 GCA_046485105.1 Candidatus Competibacteraceae bacterium
CCCGGCGACCGGGTCGTGCTGACCGGCTGGGGCGTGGGCGAGCGCTATTGGGGCGGCTACGCCCAGCGGGCGCAGGTCAAGGCCGAGTGGTTGACGCCGCTGCCCGACGCACGGGACAGCCGCTGGGCCATGATGCTCGGCACCGCCGGGTTTACCGCCATGCTGAGCGTGATGGCGCTGGAGCAGGCGGGAGTCCGCCCCGACGCGGCCAAGCCGGTGCTGGTGACGGGGGCCAGCGGAGGAGTGGGCAGCATCGCCGTGGCGTTGCTGGCTCAGTTGGGATATCGAGTCGTCGCTGGGACCGGCCGCCCGGAGAACGAACCCTATCTTCGCGAGCTGGGCGCGGTGGAGTTCGTCGATCGTGAGACGTTGAGTCAGCCCTGCCGGCCGTTGGAAGCGCAGCGCTGGTCGGGCGTGGTCGATACCGTGGGCGGCCAGGTGCTGGCGCGGGCGCTGGCGGAAACCGACCTGCACGGCGCGGTGGCCGTCTGTGGCCTGGCCGGCGGGGTCGAATTGCCGACCACGGTCATGCCGTTCATCCTGCGCGGCGTGAAGCTGTTGGGCGTGGATTCAGCGACCTGCCCCGCGGAGCCGCGGCGACTGGCCTGGGCGCGGCTGGACGAAATACTGCCAGCGGCGGCGCTGGAGCGGATGACGCAAACGATTCCCCTGGGTGAAGTTCCCCGCTGGGCGGAGACGATCCTTGCGGGTCAGGTGCGGGGACGGGTGCTCGTGGATCCGCAGGGTTGAGAGCCGGATCATTTTCCTGGCGGCCGGAGCGCCGGTAGGCTATGTCGGCAAAAAATGTAAGGCGAGTTCGCGCAGCGTAACCCGCCGCAACCGGGATTCCTCCCCCACGCCAACTGGAGACCCTGATGGGCGATAATCTGCATCGCTATTTTCTGGAAGAACTGAAGGTCGGGATGACCGCGTCCTACGCCAAAACCGTCACCGAGACCGATGTGATTCTGTTTGCCGGTATCAGCGGCGACAACAACCCGGTGCATGTCAACGAGGAGTTCGCCACGCAGACCCGCTTCAAGGGTCGCATCGTGCATGGCATGTTCAGCGCCGGGTTGATTTCCTGCGTGGCCGGCACCCGGTTGCCCGGTCCCGGTGCGGTCTACGTGGATCAAAGCCTGCGGTTCAAGGCACCGGTGCGGATCGGCGACACTGTCACCGCCGTTTGCACGATCCGGGAGATCAACCACGAGCGCGCCCGGGTGGTGATGGACACCGTCTGCACCGTGAAGGGCAAAGTCGTGGTCGAGGGTTGCGCGACTTTTCTGGTGGATCGCAGGCCGGTCTGAGTGAATGACAGTTCTCCGCCCGCAGAAAGAATTACGCCGTCGGTCTGCTTCGTTTACTCCCCTTCCATGAGGACCCGGAACCCAGTCATCTCATCCCGATGTCCGGGATTGCGGGGCAGCCGCCTGGCGGAGCGCAGGTCGCCGGGACCATTGTTCCAGGAACCGCCCCGGACCACCCGCTGCCCGTCGTCGGATCGACGGGTGGAGCAGCGCTGCTCCTCACCGCCATAGTTGGGGTCGTACTCCGAGCAGGTCCATTCCCAGACGTTGCCGGCCATGTCGCGCAGGCCCAAGGGATTTGGCAAGTAGCTCCCGACTGGAGCGGTGACGGCGTGACCATCGTCCAGGTTGCCGACGGCCGCGCCGGTCGGATCGTTACGGTCGGAAAAGTTGGCATGGCGGGGATCGATGTCGTCGCCCCAGTAATAGCGGGTGGTCGTGCCGGCGCGGGCGGCGAACTCCCACTCGGCCTCGGTCGGCAACCGGAAACGCTGGCCGGCGCCTGCTTCCCAGGACAACCATTCGGCGAAGGCTTTGGCGTCGCCCCAGTTCAGGTTGACCGCGGGTTGGGTGCTGCCATTCAGGGAATGCCCCGCCAGAGATCCACTATCATGGTCGGGTTTGAATCGCCGGTACTGGTCGTTGGTGATCGTGACCTTGCCGATCCAGAACCCTTTCACGCAAACTTTGCGTTCGGGTTCGTCGCGGCGGCGGTCCCGTTCGGCAGCCGGGCTGCCGATCGTGAAGCAAGCGCCCTCGACCCAGTTCAACTCCAGGCCGGTCATGGGATCGGTCCGGGTTCTGATACTCGTGGTTGGCTGCTGGGCGGCCAGCAGTTCGGTCTGAGCGGCGGCTACCGCCGGATGATCGGGATCGACGGTGGCGGCCCGCTCCAGATAGGTGGCGGCGAGCGACCAATTCTTGCCCGTGATCGCCCTGCGGGCCTGCTCGACATAGCGGGTGATTTCCGCTTCTTGACGTTGGGTTGCTTGGGCATGACGAGCGGCTTCTTCCTGCTCCAGCCGTTGTTGTTGCGCCGCTGCCTCCCGCTGGCTCTGGTCTCGGAATGAGCTGTAGTACTGGAAGGCCAACAGCCCCATTCCCGACAATCCCGAAACGACGAACACGGTCATCAGAATCCGCGTCCAGCGGATCGCCGGGGCACGGCGACCGGTTTCGCCGGGAGCGATGACTGCGGAGTCCTGGAGACCGACTCTGCCGGACTCCTGACCGGCAGCGGACGTTTGGAGCGACGATGGCGCCTGTGGTATGGGACGATCACTCGTGATGATCTCTCCCCATCGTGGGTTCGAAGCTTTTTTCAGATGCTCCAGGGCCGACCGCGGCGTACGTTTGAGCAGAGAGGTTGAAGCAGACTGGGATTGTGGAGGCGATGCGAGGGGGATGGGTTCGGAGACAAAAAGGGGGGGGTGGGGGGTCAACTCGTCCAGTTGTTCCCAAATGTTTTCCAGCAATGGCAGGGAAGGATCGGCGTTGACGCCCGCCGGCGATCCCAACACAGGGGGGGCGGAATCAAGGTCGAACGGTCGATCCGCCTTGGGTTCGGCGAAACTCCAGCTAGGGGATTGAACGTCGGGCGAGGAAGGCGCGGTGTCCACTCGTTGGGATGGGTGCGATGGGGGGGCGTCTCGTTCCGGCAGTTGGGGTTGTGAATTCCGCGAATGCACTTGCAACGGGACGGAGTCGCTCCAGATATCGCGCTGGCTGGGTAACGAGATGGGTCCCGGAGCGACGGGCGGCTCGAGGCTTGGGAGATTCTGGGTCAGCGGAGACAGTTCCAGAAGATCGGACCGGATGTGCGGCGCTGGAGAAAAATGGGAATCCGCAGGTGACTGATCGGTGGCGTCTAGTGCCTCCCGCATGGTGACTATGCTGTGAAAGCGGTCTTCGGGACGAACGGCCAAGGCGAGGTCGACCACTTGCAGCAACCCGCGCGAATACAACCCGGCCCCGACCTCCATGGCGGGTTGCATCGGATCCTTAAGCACCCGGCCGGGCGCCTCGACCGGCGGCGCGCCGGTGATGCAGCGATACAAGACGGCGCCGAGCGCGTAAATGTCGGTCCACGGCCCGTAGTCCTCGCCGACCGTCACGTATTGTTCGATGGGTGAATAGCCCGGAGTGACCACGCTGGTGACGCTGCGGGTGCGGCGGCCCAAGGCCTGGCGGGCGGCGCCGAAGTCGATCAGGATCATGTGGTCGTCGTGGCTGCGGATATAGAGATTGCTGGGTTTAATATCACGGTGTAGATAACCCTCGCCGTGGACGGCTTCCAGCGCTGGCATCACATCGTTCAGCAGGCGGCGCAGATCTTGTTCGGGCAGAATGCCGCTCCGTTGCAGCGCGGCGCTCAGCGATTCGCCCTCCTCATATTCCATGACGATGTAGGCGCTGCCGTTGGCCGTGAAATAGTCTCGAACCCGCACCACGCCGGGGTGGTTGATCTGCACCAGAATTTTGGCTTCGTCGAGAAACCGTTGCAGGCCCCAGTCGTAACAGGGGGGTTCACCGTTTCGCGCGGGGATTTGGCCTTGGGCGTTGGCGCGCACGGTCGTGCCGTTGTGGTCGCGATACGCCCATTCAGCCGGAAAGTATTCCTTGATGGCGACCCGGTTCTCCAACGCTTCATGGATCGCTAGATAGGTAATCCCGAACCCGCCCGCGCCCAGAACGCCATCGATCTGGTAGCGGTGCAAACTGTAGCCCGTGGGCAGGGCGTTGGTTTCTTCGGGCATCGGTCTTCTCTTTTCAGGCGGCGAACGTCAGGAAGTCGGCGCTAGCGGCGGTCGCTGTCGAACAGCGCGGCGAATCTCCTCGAGAGATGCCGCAGCCAGTGTGGCGGATCGCCGGCGTCACTGGCTCCGGCGCGGAGCAGGACCAGGGTGGCGTTATCGGCGTCCACGCCGCCGCGCAGTACCGCCTGCTCGGCCAAGAGTCCGGCGGCAACGGCGGGGCCTTGCGCGAGGGTGACATTCCAGAGTTCGGCTTCGGTGACATGCTCCCAGATTCCGTCGGAACAGAGCGCCAGCAGATCGCCGGGCTGGATCGCGAACTGGCCTTGGTCGGGTTTGGGCCGATCGTCTCCGCCCAGGCTGCGGTAGAGTCGATTTTGGGCAGGATGGGTCGCCATCTGGGCCTCGTTGATTTCTCCTAGGTCCATCAACAACTGCACAGCGGAGTGATCGCGGGTGCGCATCAGGCGGTGACCATTGCGGAAGTGATACAGTCGGCTGTCGCCGACGTTCAGCCAATAGACGCGATGGCGCTGGAGCCAGGCCAGGATGATCGTACTGCGAGCGGATTCCGACCGGCGATTGATGGCCTCATGCATCTGCTGGCATAACTGATCCAGGGCGGCGGTCGGATCGGTGCGCAGCAAGGGCGAGGGGTTGTGAAGGAAATCCCGAGCGGTATCGATGATCGTTCGCGCGCCCAGGGCGCCATCCAGGTGACCGCCCATGCCATCGGCCAACGCGGCCAGCAAGCCCTGCGGGTTGGTAGAGGGAAAGATACCCCAATAGTCCTGTTGTTCGTGGCGTCCGCCTTGCTGGCTGGCGGCTCCTTCATCCCAGCCGAATTGGCCCGATTCTCCAGAGGTCACGTCGGTCTCTCCATGGACTGGCGGAATGGGTGGCCGACGCCCGCCGGCGGACGGACGGCGGGCGTGCTGGACAAGGGGAGGCAGACCACCCGGGCGGACATCCGGTCGGTGGGGCGAAAGACGTGGCGAGCATACGGCCCGGGCATGATGATTTCCTCGGCGACACTTTGGGTAGGCGTGACTTTGCCCGTGGGGTTGGGTTGTGCTCGGCCAAACGTCGCGCCGAAATGAACCCCTCGGTCTCGGGTCGCGCAATTATGTGACCAATGTTCGCTGATAGACAATCCAGGATGCAAACAACGTTTCCCCACCGATCGGCAAGCTCCACCAACCATACCGTTGTTCGGCGGCGCGCCTACAACAGTTCGAGGACCTCCAGGGCATGGTGGGCGCAGTCGGGTTTGTCGATGATATGGGCGATGTGGCCGCTCTCGTCGATGATAAAGGTCATGCGCTTGGCGACGCCCATCAGGCTCATCGCGGTCCCCAGCAGCCCACCACTTTCGCCGATGGCGCCGTAGGCCCGGCTCACGACGCCGTCGGTATCCGCCACCAGGGGAAAGTTAAGATGGTATTTTTCGGTGAAGCGTTGGTGGGAGGGGATATCCTGGGTGGAGACGCCGAGAATGGCGGCGTCCTGGTCCTGAATCTCCTGGTTGTGGTCGCGCAGGGAGCAGGCCTGTTTGGTGCAGCCTGGGGTATCGTCCATCGGATAGAAGTACAGCACCAGTTTCTTGCCGAAATAGTCGGACAGCTTGACGGTATCGCCTTGGGTGGTCACGGCGGTGAACTGGGGGGCGGGATCGCCAATTTTTAGTTTCATCGTTCGAATCTCACGGGTGGTGGTTATTTTTAAGGGCTCTGGATTAGCCACGGTTTCGGAGCGGACTCCCGAAGCCGTGACATCCGACCGCGCGCGCTGGATTTTTGGCGCGGCGCGCCTCCACGCCATTTTTGCCTGGCTGGATGCATGAAGCGCCCAGCCTTTGGCTTGGACTCTGAAAATTACCAATAAATGCCCCGGGTAAACTGGGCAAAGGAAATTTGCTCCAGCGAAGGCTCCGAAGCGTCGGTCGGCCGCGGTCCTTTGGCCGCGGTCGACTCGGGGAACAGCCGAAACGCGGTGTTCATGATGACCGCATAGAGCTTGGGGGCCACGGCGTGCAGCACCTGAGCGAAAATACCGACCCGGGTGGCGA
>JAWOHQ010000240.1:0-2733 GCA_046485105.1 Candidatus Competibacteraceae bacterium
CGTCAATGCAGCAGCGAGAACATCCGCCGTCGATAAGTGGTGACCAGCGGGTGTTCGTTGCCGAGCATCTCGAAGATCGCAAGCAGGCCCTTGCGCCCGGCTCCGTCTTCAAACTGGGGAACGCGGATCATGAGATCCATGAACTGCTCTAGCGCCGCCTCGTGACTGCCGGCCAAGGCATAACGGGCCGCCAGTTGTTGGCGTGCGGGGTGGTCGTCCGGATCGGTGCGCGCCCGCGTCACTAATTCAGCCAGTTCCGGCGCACCTTGAACCAGATCGGCGAATCGTAGCCGCACCAGCAACCCGCTGACCGGCTGGCGGTCGCGTTCTTCCGCCGGCAAGCTCTCCAACAGCGTCCGGACCTCGTCGCCGCGGTCCAGTTGCAAAAGCTTTTCAGCGAGCGCTACCTTGAGTTCGAGGCTGTCCGGCTCCTGGTTCAGCGTTTCGCGCAGGAGATGCAGCGCCTGCTGGTGGCGCCCGCGCTGCCAGAGCGCTTCGACCTGCTCCAGAACCGGATCTTCCACCGGTTGGACCTGGAAGCGGCTGATGGCCTCGCGATAAACCGCTTCCGGCTGGACGCCCACCAATTGATCGACGATCTGGCCCTGCCAGACCACCATCACCGTCGGCAGGCTGCGGACCTGGAAATGCCCGGTCAACGCCTGCTCGGCGTCGGCGTTGATCTTGGCCAGAACGACAGCGCCGCGATATTCCTGCACCAGTTTGGTTAGTAACGGGGTGAGGGTCTTGCAGGGCTGACACCAGTCGGCCCAGAAATCGACCAGCACGGGGACGCGCTGGGAATTTTCCACCACCACCGCAGCAAAATTGTGTTGGGTGACTTCGAAAACGTAGGGCGATTCACTCATGTTTGGGTATCCGCAAAGGCCGCGCCGGACGGCGGCGGGATTCGACCAGGGCCATGCATCGGGAACGCGATCCGGTTGGCAACGGCGGAAGCGAGACGGCAGTCGCGGGACGACCGCCGCAATCAGCGTTCGAGATATTGCAGCTTGTCGGGTTTGCCGTCCCAGTCGGCCGCGTCGGGCGGTGGGTCCTTTTTGGTGGTGATCACCGGCCATTCCCTGGCCAGGTCGGCATTGAGCGCCAGGAACTGTTGCTGGTTGTCCGGGAGGTCGTCCTCGGCGTAAATGGCGTTGACCGGACACTCGGGCACACACAGGGTGCAGTCGATGCACTCATCCGGATCGATGACCAGAAAGTTTGGCCCTTCGTGGAAACAGTCCACCGGACAGACCTCCACACAGTCGGTGTACTTGCACTTGATGCAGTTTTCGGTGACGACGAAAGTCATGGGTAAGTCCCCTGAAAGGCGGAAACACAGGGACGCTATCTTAACCGCGATCCAGCGGATTTGGGCACTAAAATGGTGGGGCGGGATGAGCTATTGCCCGGCGCCTTTTTTCCCGCTCTCCAGCATGGCTTTCAGATCGGCGAACGGGTTGAAGGTCGCGCCGCTCGCTTGGCGACCTACGGCGTCCGCGCCGCCGCGCAAGGCTTCTTCGCGACGCTGGTGCTCGTTGTCGTGGCAATACAGGCAGAGTAGTTCCCAGTTGCTGCCGTCCGGCGGGTTATGGTCGTGATCGTGGTCGCGATGGTGGACCGTCAGTTCGTGCAGGTTCTGAAGGGTAAACTCGCGGGTGCAGCGTCCGCAAATCCATGGATAAAGTTTTAACGCCTGCTCGCGGTAGTCGCGCTCGCGTTGCTCCCGGCCCTGCCGGGCGGCGGCGACGATCCGATCCAGGTTGCCGGGGTTGGCGGTGGGTTTCTTGGGTTTCATGATCTGGACTCCATGCTCGCGGATGGCGGGCGGTGTTTTCGATAGGGCAAGAATAACTTACAACCCTATGATTGTAGGATATTTGCTCAGATCAATATCCGATCCAGCACCAAGACGATCTGTTTTTAAGGTGGTTCCGGTTCGTCCTCTTCATCCCGTCGGGTTCGCAGCCAGACCCGCAAGCGCCGCAAAGCATCGGGATCGGCGGCATCGGGTAGCAATGTCACCGACCGCCGACCGCCGGATTCCAGGCGAAAATTCAAGATGACTATCAGTGGATGCGCGTAGCCGCCCGTCAACCGCGCCGGATGCACGCCGCCAGCGCCGGTTTCCAGCCGCCAGCGCCCGTCCAGCAGTTCGATGCGGGTGATAAAGCCATGGCCTTGGCGATAGCCGTGGCGATACCCAAACCCAACCAGCGATAGCGCGATTCCGGCGATAAACGCCGTCTGAACCCACCACGGCAAGCTGGAAACGACAACGGCGACCCCAGCTAACAAATGACCGAGGCCGCCGCCGAACAGCAGGAGCCGCGAGGGCCGCGGCTCAAGGGTTAAGGAGGGAGCGCATGACACCGATAACCCGAACTTCCGCCGCGTCCGCCGGAGTTTCCCGGCCGAGCATGTAACCCATCAACTGCGGGTCCTGGAGCTCCAGCAACCAGGCGAATGCTTCCTGGTCCTCCGCCGACGCATCGCGGTAGTACCGCTCCAAATAGCCCAACGCCAGCAGGTCCAACTCCTTCATGCCGCGCCGGCACCGCCAATGCAATTTGTTGTACTGTTCGTCCACCGTCCGCTTCTCCTCATGAGCCGGCCATGACTGTTCCTCCCGCCGCCGGCGTCCCGGCCAGCGGCGGGAGGTCAACTACCCGTTCAGCGCCGCTCCACCATCAGCTTCTTGATTTCCGCGATGGCCTTGGCGGGATTCAG
>JAWOHQ010000343.1:0-3688 GCA_046485105.1 Candidatus Competibacteraceae bacterium
GCCCTGATCCGGCACGTCAACGTGCCCATGCAGATCCTCGATCCGATCCAACAGGCCAGCATCGCCGTCGAGCAGGACCTGACCAACAAGGAAAAGCAGAACACCGCCCGCAAGCAGGCGGACCTCAACACCGAGCTGGGACTGGTCGAGCAACGCCGCCGGCAGGTCGCCCAGGAAACCGAGAAGCTCAAGGCGGAAATTCAGGCTGACCAGGACAAGCAGGTAGCCCAACTCCAGGCGGAAGCGTTGCGCCAGGTGGCGGACATCGAGAAACAAACCGCGCTGGTCCGCGCCGACAAGACCCGCACCCTGGGCCAGGCGCAAGCCAGCACCCTCGCCTGGGTGGAAGGCGAGAAGGCCCGGGGGTTCGAACTGAAGGCCGCCGCGTTCGGCGATCCGGCGGCGTTCGCCCTGTGGGAGTTCGCCCAGCACCTGAATCCGGACCTTCGGGTCACCATCCTGCACGCCGGTCCGGGGACCTTGTGGACCGATCTGGACAAGGCGACGCTGGGCGAACTGGGCGGGGCGGCGGTGTTAAAGAAAAGCCCCTAGACCATGCGTGGGGTCATTTTTGGATTCCTCCGGCCCTTTGCTATGGTGTTCTTGACGTGAACTCGAACCAGGAGAAAGCTCGTGCAAACGATCACGCAATTCCTGTTGGATTACGGCTGGTTCATCGGTATTCCGGTCGCCTTTATTCTGGTCGTGCTTTATGTGTTTCGTCCCAGCGCCCGGAAAAAATACGAAGAGCATGGGAAAATCCCCTTGGACGATCAACATTCCAAGCACGATTGAGGGCCGTCGCTCATCATCCTGATACGGTTTTGCCGGTCTTCGGCCTGGCATCGCTGACTCGGCGACTCCGCGAAATATTCCACGTGGAATATTTCGCGCCAGGTCGAGAGTCAACGCCTAAACCGGTTCCAAACCGGCTCCAGGCCGGCTTGAGCAATACCGCGCGGTGGCTCGCCGAACTTGCCGTCACGCGGCTCGATGTGATTTGGGATAAAGGAAATCGGTTACCAGTTGCGATTGATCCAACTGCCGCCGCGATTGTTCCAGCCGCCGTTGTACCAACCGCCACGGCGATTGACCCAGCCGCCGCCACCACTGCGATTGCTCCAACCGCCGCCGCGATTGCTCCAACTGCCGCCGCGATTGTTCCAACCGCCGCTACGATTGACCCAACTGCCGCCACCGCCCCAATAGTCACCCCGCCGGTTGATCCAACTGCTGGCGTCGGCGGGGCGGGAAACGGTCAGCGAACCGCCCAGCAACACGCCGCCGATCACCGCTTGCGACCACTTGCCCAAGCCGCGCAGGAACTCACGTCGTTCTTCCATCCCAGGAAGATCGGTTGTCTCGCGCTGCTGTTCGTCAGATTGATCGGTCATATCGGCTCTCCACTCATTCGGTCTTGGGCGCGTCCGCCGGGGTCGGGGCGTCTTCCGCCGTCTCTTCCGCGGGCGGCGGCATCTCGCTGGTCAGGTTAGAGAAATGCAGGGTCTGATATCGCCAGCCGTCCGTGGTATTGAGCAGCATCCCCGAAACATTGAGGCTATACTCGCGCGGCTCACCGTCTGGAGTGGTGTCTTTCATATCGCAGGACGCGGCGAACCAGGCCGCATCGCCGTGTTTGCCGACAGCTCTTTCCGGACATTCATAGCTCATCGAACCCGCCTTGAAGTCCGCGAAAAACGCCTGGTAAGCGTTTTCCACCGCCTCCCGGCCTCGCCAGAATTCGCCGGGGCCAGTACCCATCATGGCGATGTTCGGCGCGTCGACGTACAAGGCCATGATCGCTTTCAGATTATGTTGGTTCAACGCTTCATCGTGCTGGCGCAAGACCGCGCGGAGTTCTTCACTCAGGGTATCGGCTTCCTCGGTCGCCCAAACGGGAACGGTCAAGAGACCACCAAGAGTGGCGGCCAACAAGAGACTGGATTTACTCATGAGAATCGATCCTTATCGTGGACGGGTTGAGAGAGCCCGGCCCCAAATCAGCGGGGACGGGCTAAACAAACACTTCAGTCAAGGTTATTTTAGCCGAATTCCAGAAATACGCACGAGTTAAGAGCATGGCTCATCCGTATGGGAGGGCCAGCGCGGCTGGGTCCGGTCAGGTTTTCTGTCTCGAGCGTTGTCAGCCAAGCGAAATCGGGGTCGGGTTGGAAACCGGACCCCGTCTCTCCCGAGTCTACTCGGCCGGCGCATCGGTGGCGGGGGGGTTGGCCGCCTCCGGAACGGTCATGGCCGGCGTCGCGATCTCTTCGTCCACGGACTCGGCGACCGCCGCTGGCGATTCTTGCCGTTCCGGCGTCAACAAGGTCGCCAACCGGTCGCCCAGGAGGGCCTTGGCCTCACCCAGATGCCAGGCGACGCTGTCCATGTCGGCGTGCGACTTGTGAACCCAATCTTCGCCCCAGTAGAAGTTGCAACTGGTTTCAGCGCGCAGCAATCGCCAATGGGCTTCGTTCAATACCCGGGCCAATTCCGGATTGGGGTCTTGGGCGCGGGCCGCCGCTTCCGCCACGGCGTGGAATTCCCGGCTGAGATCATGCACGCGGACCATGGTGTCGCGTTGGGCCCAGGAACCTTGCCACTGATGAAAATCCCAGCCGTGATGCGTGTCGGTGTTCCAGGCGCCACGCCGCACCGTCACCCGCCCGTGGGCGCCAAACTGGTTCAGGTAATCGGTGATGAAGGTGGGCCGCATGGTCGAGTGGCCGGCGCGGATTTCCTCCATCGCCTCATGATAGAAATACGTCCAGAAGTTGGATTTTTCCGTGACGTTGCGGAACCAGCCGCCGTTGTCGCCATCGGTGGCGGTGGTCACCAGCGGCGGGAAATCGCACCATTTGGTCCGCTCGTGCAGCTCGTGATAGAACCAGCCATAGTCCATACCGGAGAGTTGGGCGTCGGACAGTTCGCGGTCGCGCACGATGATAACGATCTCCGCGCCGCCGTACTCGGCGATGTGCGGCCGGTAGCGGACTTCTTGCCAGTCCATCGAATCGACGGGATCGACATACTCGCAATCCACCATCACATAGCGGTATCCGGCTTTCTTCAGGTGCGGGATCATGCGCATGTCAAAACCCATCTCCGGCGGCCAGAAACCGTTGAACTGGTTGCGCCAGAACAAATGGTGGGCCATGGCCTGCCAGCGAGCGATGTGCTCGTCCCAGTCGGATTCCGGGGTTAGGGCCAGCACGGGATGGTAGTAACCCGTGCCGAGGATTTCGAACAACCGCTGATTTTGCAGGTGCCACAAAAGCTGGCCACAATCCACAATGCCGTAGGCGCGTTCCTGAAAATGAGGGCTGGACAAAGACTCCAGTAGCGTGCCGGACAGCGACAGGTGGACGCGGGCGATGTCTTGATAGTCCCACAGCGCGCGCGGCATACGGTCGTAAGCAAACAGGATTTCCTTGGCTTCCCACGGATTGGTGTCGAGCAGGTGATCGAGGTTGCCGGGAGGCTGGTGCATGTTCAGCACCAGGGCATGGTAAATATCTCGCATCGCGCGTCTCCTCGTTATCATTCGGTGGGCGATGGCCAAAAATTCTTACGGGCGCGGCCGGAAAGCGACTGATCATAGTAAAGAGGGTTCCGGTAGTTTGCCAGATTTTCCACAAGCGGCCACTCCGATCGCGAGCCCGGTAAAACCACCCAGCGGGATCGCTGT
>JAWOHQ010000411.1:0-4044 GCA_046485105.1 Candidatus Competibacteraceae bacterium
AGCCGATCGCGCCCTCTGGCGAGGATAAAACCGCGTTGCTGGTGTCCTCGCTCAACCGGCCTGGAGCCCTGTTCCGGCTGTTGGAGCCACTGGCCCGCAACCACGTCAGCATGAACCGGATCGAATCGCGGCCCTCGCGACGTGGCATGTGGGATTATGTGTTCTTCATCGATCTCGACGGCCACGCCCAGGACGAACCGGTGGCCAGGGCGCTCGCCGAACTGCGCGAACAGGCCAACCTGTTCCGGGTGCTGGGGTCGTATCCGAAAGGCGTGTTGTGAGGGACGATGACGATTCGCCGTGGAAATGAGGTGCTGGAACGCTACTCCTCTACTTTTCACCAACGACCCCGCTCGCTAGTCCTTCCCCGACATCCAAAGTTTCGCCGCGATTGAAACCGTGTTCGTGGAGAGAATGGCGTGACCTCAGGCGCGGGCGGATTCGCGCAGCGGATAGGGCTGAATCAGCACGTCCACGGGCAGATTCAAGCCGCTCGCCAGACGGCGGATCATCGTCATGGTTAGCGGACGAGTACGATTCAGAATGTCGGCCACTCGTCCGCGCGGCCCGATATAGGGTTCCAGATCCTTGCGTGTTAAGCCTCGGGAATCCATGATGTATTCGATGAAGGCGACCGGATCGGGGGCTTCAATCGGGAAGTGCGCCTTTTCATAGGCTTCCACCAGGATCGCGAGAATTTCCAGCCGGTCGGCTTCGGGACTACCCTCCGGCGCCTCCCAGAGGCGGTCGATCTCCGCCAGGGCGTTGCGATAATCAGCTTCGGTGCGAATCGGCTTCAATTCCATGTCGTCAATCTATCATGCTACCGTTTTGGTAACAATGAGAGGCCATCGGGATTTGGTCGTGATTTTAATGGCCAAACGCCCCTTAACCGCTCGCGCGGGCGTCTCCGACCACGTCCGGCTCAAGCGTTATTGAATCGCGCCCCTGCATCCCGCATCGAATTTTCTGATAGGGTTAGCAAAAATCCAGACGTTCCCAAAGGAGCCCCGTGACCCATGACCTGTGATTACCTCGCGCTGGCCGCGCCCGGCGTCCGCACTCTGCAACCCTATCAGCCCGGCAAGCCGGAAAGCGAGCTACGCCGGGAATACGGCCTGAGCCACATCGTCAAGCTGGCGTCCAACGAAAATCCGCTCGGTCCCAGTCCTCGGGCGCTGGCCGCCGTGCGCGAGGCTTTGGGCGACCTGGCCCGCTATCCCGACGGCAACGGCTTCGAACTCAAGTCGGCGCTGGCCGCCAAACTCGGCCTGTCGATGGCGATGTTGACCTTGGGCAACGGCTCCAACGACGTGCTGGAACTGGCGGCGCGGGCGTTTTTGACCCCGGAGCATGAGGCGGTATTTTCCCAACACGCCTTCGCCGTTTACCCCCTCATCACCCAGGCCATCGGCGCGACGGCGCGCGTGGCCAAGGCCCATCCGCCCGACCACGCCATGCCTTACGGTCACGATCCGGCGGCCCTGCTGGCGCTGATCGACGACCGCACCCGGATCGTATTCATCGCCAATCCCAATAATCCCACCGGAACTTGGCTGAAAACCGCCGAACTGGAAGCCTTTTTGACGGCGGTTCCCGAATCGGTCATCGTGGTGGTGGACGAGGCTTATGGCGAATATGTCGAGGCCGAGGTTGATTGTCCCAACGCCCTGCGCTGGCTCGACCGTTTCCCCAATCTGATCGTCACCCGCACCTTCTCCAAGGCCTACGGGTTGGCGGGCTTGCGGGTCGGCTACGCCGTCTCCCATGCCCCAATCGCCGATCTGCTCAATCGAGTGCGCGAACCGTTCAACGTCAACAGCCTGGCGCTGGTCGCGGCGGCGGCGGCGCTGGACGACGTGAGCCATTTGGAACGAGGCCGGGCGGTCAACCGCGCCGGGATGCGGCAATTGCAGGATGCTTGCCGCCAGTTGGGACTGAACTGGCTGCCGTCGGTCGGTAATTTCCTCTGTGTGGAGGTGGGCCGGTCGGGACGGGAGGTCTTTCTAGAACTGTTGAAGCGGGGCGTCATCACCCGGCCGGTGGACAATTACGGCCTGCCCCGGTTTCTGCGGATCAGCATCGGTACCCAAGCGGAAAATGCCCGGCTGATCGAAGTCTTGAACACTGTGTTGAAGGGTTAATCATGGCCGGGCAAATTCTCATTCCGCGCCTGTGCGTCATCGGCGTCGGCTTGATCGGCGGCTCGCTGGCCCGGGCGTTGCGCGAAGTGGGCGCGGTGGGCGAGATCGTCGGCGCCGGTCGTAACGAAGGCAATCTGCGCGCCGCCATCCGTCTGGGCGTGGTGGATCGTTACTATACCGATCCCGCCGACGCGGTCGCTGGCGCGAACGTGGTGGTGGTGGCCGTGCCCTTGGGCGCCATGGAGCCGGTGTTGCACGCCATCATGCCGCATTTGACGCCGGATTGCGTGGTGACCGATGTGGGCAGCGCCAAGGGCTGCGTGGTGGCGGATGTCGAGCGGGTTTATGGCTATATCCCGCCCAACTTCGTCCCCGGCCATCCCATCGCCGGTACCGAGAAAAGCGGCGTGGAAGCCTCGTTCGCCACCCTATTTCATGGTCGGCGGGTCATTTTGACCCCATTGGCCGAAACCACCGCAGTCGCTCATCACCTCATCCGGCGGATGTGGGAACTGACCGGCGCCGAGGTGGTGGATATGGGGGTGCGTCACCACGATGCGGTGCTGGCCGCCACCAGCCATCTGCCGCATGTGCTGGCTTACACCTTGGTCGATACCTTGGCGCGGCTCGACGACCGGGCGGAAATTTTCCGCTACGCCGCCGGCGGCTTCCGCGACTTTACCCGCATCGCCTCCAGCGATCCGCGCATGTGGCACGACATCTGTGTCGCCAACCGCGAACAATTGCTGGAAATGATCGCGCTATTCAGCGCCGATCTGGCGCGGTTGGCCGACGCGATTCGCAACGATGATCGCGCCGCCATTCTGGCTACTTTCGAGCGGGCGAAAACCGCCCGCGATAACCTGTATCTTGATTGAGCGGCGAAGCCAGTGCGATTCTTTAGGGCCGAGTCGTCTCGAACGGGTTCAAAAGACTCACGTTAAAATCCGCAAAGTCGGCGACATTGCGAGTCACGACCGTCATCTGGTGGACGATGGCCGTCGCCGCGATCATGGCGTCTTCGTAGAACGTATCCGACCGCCGGTGCATCAAACGAGCCCACGCGCGGAACGTCTTGCCATCCATGGGCAGGATGCTGTACGAGGCGGCGACCCGGTCGGCCCATGCCTCGATCTCAGCGGCTTTGGTGGCATCCTGCTCCCGAGTCAGTTCAATGCCGGCCTGAATTTCACCCAAGGTGACGGCCGACAGGTACAGATCGGCCTCAGCGGTGGATTGCAGCCAGGCCACGACCGCTCCGTGGGGTCGGGGCTTGCGCAGTTCGGAAACGACGTTGGTGTCGAGTAAATACATGCGTCTTATCCTGGCACAACGACTTTCCGCCTGCGGGCGGCTCGCCTTGGCGGAGTCAAGGATTCAGTGCGCCCGACATCCGACAGCAGCAATTGTTTGAGTGAGGGGCGCGCCGCCGCTTGGAGTCGTCGCCACTCTTCCACAGGCACCAGCACCGCGGCTTCCACGCCTCGTTTGCTCACCATCTGCGGTCCATCGACGATACATGCCTCAAGGAACTCGCTGAAACGAGCTTTTGCGTCCTGAACCGGCCAAATTTTCATTTCCGCTCCAATAAGACTAGTCAGATAACTAGTCTATCAGTGGTCACTTGTGGACTCAATAACCCGCATCCTTATCATCTACGGTTCCCCCGACAGATCAGGGCGTCATCCAAGGCAAGAGTTTGTGGCGGGAACAGCAATACGGCGATCACTCTGGATTAAACAGGTCGCTAAAGAGCTATAAATTACCCATAAAGGCATAATAAGGGTATTTTTATAACTCCATGGCTTCATCAAGGAAATCGCCATGTTTTAGGAGATGGATCGTCCCCAAGCCACCCAACTCGAACCAGCAATCCTGCAACGCCCATCGCCGCTGCCAC
>JAWOHQ010000446.1:0-4144 GCA_046485105.1 Candidatus Competibacteraceae bacterium
ATCCGCTACCAGGTTTACTGCCTGGAGCAACAATTCGAACATCCCACTTTCTTTCCGTTTGGCGAAGAATCCGACCGGTGGGACGCCCACGCCGCGCAGTTCATCGTCCGGCGGCGCGCCTCGGGAGTCTGGGTCGCCGCCATACGGCTGGTGCTTCCCTATGCCGCCAGCTTTCCAATCGAAACCCTGCAATGTCTGGCGCCGGGCCACGCGGATCACACGCGCCGCCGCGCCCTCGCCGAGATTTCCCGGGTCTGCGTGATCCGCTCGCCGGATCCCCATGAGGTGAACGCCCATCTGGATCGGAACTTTGGCCATGTCGCCGGAGATTGCGAATCGCAGGTTTTGCTCGGCCTGATCCGGGCCTTCGTGATCTTCGGTCTCCAGCGCTATATCGAACACTGCTATCTACTGGTGACCCCAGCCTTCGCCCGCCTGCTGAACCGTTTGGGAGTTGTGCTGCATCAGGTCGGCATCCCCATCGACCATCGAGGCTTGCGCGCCCCTTATCTAATCAATCTGCCGGAAATAGTGGAATCACTCTGCGGGCGCTCGGCCTTGGCCGGCGCTCTGTTCGCGCGCCCCGAACTCGCCTACCAGCCCTACTCGGCGCTCGGTGGCGAGATGTATCCACCACTCCACCAACCGTTGCGGCTACCCCTGCCCGGCCGTCGCGTTGGCGCGAGCCATCTGCACAGCCGCCGGCATCGGCCATCCGAATCCGTCTTCAACTAAGAGACTGTACAAAAACTCCCTCCCCCCCTTGCGGGGGAGGGCTGGGGTGGGGGGTTGTTTTTCAATGGCTTAGTCCGCCAGAGGCCGTACAAAAACGCCTCTTAGGCCGGGGGAGCGCGCAGTTGCTCCTGTTCGGCCTCGAACAGCACCGAGGCGATTTGATGCAGGCCCTCCTCCTCGGCCAGTTCGGAAATTTCCTCCCACGAGGCGCCCCGGTCGATCGCCGCCGCGGTCCGACTGCCTTCCGGTAAATCCTGGCGAGACGCATGGATAAATTCATCGGTCGCCGTGGCGGCGTCTTCCACGGGCTCCAGCCCTTCCCGCAAAGCTTCCTGTTCGGCCTCGAACAGCACCGAAGCCAGTTTGTGGAGGCCCTCTTCCTCGGCCAGTTCGGAAATTTCCTCCCACGAGGCGCCCCGGTCGATCGCCGCGGCGGTCCGACTGTTGTTGGGCAACTCGTCCCGGAAGGATCGAAGCAGTTGGTCGATGTTCTTCATTTCCACGAATCAAACTCCCGCTAATGATGGTTGGGTTGATGTATTCCAAGACGGGGAAGTCTAAGGCGGCACATCGAAAATGCCAATCGTTTAGCTATAATTAATTGTTTTTAAATTATTTTAAAGCGGGAAACCCGCCCATCGCTGACAGTCCCGGCTTTTCCGGCTAGACTTGGCCAATCAGGTTCTTCCTGTCTGTCGAACCGCTCCCGCACGTATTGAGGGCCGTCGCCGATGAGCACCCTACCCTCTCGCCGCGCCGTTACCAAACGACCCCACGCCGATTCCGCCGCGATCGCCACCGGCGCGGAGGGGGCGCGGGACCGGGGTTCCGTCGTGCGGCGCGGTTATTTCGAACAAATCCACATCGACGCCGCCCGTTTCTCGACCGACGATTTCAACCCTTTTCACGATCCGGACAAGTGGCGCCGGATCGCCAACAATCCGTTTCCGGGTCCCCTGGCGTTGGGTTTCCAGCTTGAGGCGCTGGTCGAAAACCTGATCCTCCATTTGCCGGATCGCGCGGCGGACGAAGCCTTCGCCACCGAGCAGGCGCTGGCCTGGACTCAATACGACTTCACCTTCGCCAGCCCGCTCTCTCCCGGCGATCACTTCGAAGCCAGCGTGCGCGGCGGCCAACGCAAGCGGGCGCCTGCTCCCACCATCGTCCATCGCGTGTTGATCCGGACCGAGACCCGGCCCGTGCTGCTCGGCAGCGTGCGGCGCGTGACCGAGCCGCCACCCCCGCTGACCATGCGCGAGACACCCTTCACCAGCCCCCTGCGCGACTATCCCGACCGTTTCGCCAGCAACGGATGGTTTCTCAAGCGCAAGTTCGCCAGCACCGGCCACGCGAAAAATTTTCTGGCTGGTTCGCTCGCCCGTCCGGCCGACTGGTTTGATGAACTGGAAGGGCGGGTCAGTTTTCCGGATCTGTTCCCGCCGGCGCTGCTGTCCTGCGCGCTGCTGGAACAGGCCCATGCGAGCGGCCACGATTTTTTCCGCGTCCCGCTCGTCTACACCGCGCATCGGATCAACGTACATCGCCAAGCGGTCGAGGCGCTGCGCAGCAACGAGCCGATTCACCTGCTGGTGCGCGCCCCCGAACCGGCGCACAGCGCGGGAGGATCGGGCGGAGGCGAACGGCTGAAAAGCTTGGGGCTGGTGTACGCGGGACAGAAAGATCGGTTGCTGGCCCAAGCCGAGGTACATCTGGCGCCGCTCGCCGCCTTGCCGCCATCCAGTACGGCCGGGTCGCCTGATTAGCTTGGAAGAGACTGTAATAAGAACGCCTCCAAGAGCCGATGCAAAAACGCCCATCTCCCTGTGGGATAGAGGGTTTGGCGAGGAGGGTTCCGAGCGCTTACCTCCAGGTTTCGCCACCAATGGGAGCTTTGTTATGGGAATCCATGTAGAACTCTATATTTGACCGGATCGAATCGATGCCGCCAGTTGGCAAGCGTTTTATCTGGACTCGCTGCGGTTGTTGCAAGCTTTTCCTGGCGAGGTCGTCGGCCTTCGGGAGATCAAGATCGATCAGTGGCCCCAATTCGGGTATTCGCGAGACATCGAACACCATCCCGACGACCCCAGGAATCGTCACTGGCGGATTGTCGGAACGCGGGGCGGTCTGAAAATGGCCGAAGATTTTCGGCTCTATTTCGATCTCGATTATTACCGTCAGGGATATCATCCCCCTATTGATGCCGCGACGGATATTCTGGTGGGGATGCCCGACTCGCATGCCGCGCTGGAGCCGGTGTTCTCCGCCAAGACCCAAGGCGAACCCTACCATTTCGCGCTGCTTGCGGTGGGTATGCTGGCCGAGGAGGCGTTTCCAGGCAATGCATTGACGATGGGCGATATCGACGATGCTCAGGCGCGGCACGCCGCCGAGCACGTGCGCGAAATCCTGGACAGAGAGGTCGCCCCGCCTCTGGTCACCGATGCGAAACGACTTCTAAAACGGATTCTGGCGCAAGATAAAAGTGTTGCGGCGCTTAACCGTTATGACGAGCAGGGCAATCTCATAAAAAAATTAAAAACTACGGGTTAGTATTTTAGCTGCTCTTTGATTTTCCGGATGATTTGCCCGTAGTGTATTTGAGAGCTATCCCTACATGAATAAGCAATAATGAAAAGCAAATTATTGATTTTTATAGGTTAATGAAATAAGGAAGATCTCGGAATAGCTGGGAATATAGGGATTATTGTAAATCAGACTACGATGATTGGGGGGCTTACGAGCGGCACTTACCGGCGACCCAGCGCGTGGTCGGCAAAGCCCACACCCAACCGATCAAACGGAAACATTTGACCCTGCGGACGCGGATTAAACGACTGGCTCGCAAGACGATTTGTTTCTCCAAGTTGGAGAAAATGCATGACATCGTCATCGGCCTCTTTATCAATCGCTACGAATTTGGGGTTTTGGTGTGATATCCAAATGTAGAACACTACCGTCTTCATCTACCAGGATGGACCGGTCTACCAGACCAGCACCAAGGCCTTCAAGGCCGCCGCCAAGCGGGCGGGATTACCCGCGGATTTTCGCTGGCACGATCTGCGTCATCTTTGGGCATCCTGGTTGGCTCAGGACGGGACGCCGATTTTGGCCCTGCAGAAGTTGGGAAGCTGGCAGTCCGAGTCGATGGTGCGCCGCTATGCCCACTTCTCGATCAAACATCTACGTCCCTATGTGGACCGACCCGTTGAGGTCGAAGGAAACGCCCAAGAGACTGATCCTTCGGCCCCCGCGGGGAAGAGCGACCAACAAGTCGATTGATCGGCCGAGGCGAGGGGGGTGCCCAAAAAGTGTACCGCCCGAAATTCCGCCTGGTTAAAGAAGGTCTAACTTATTGATTGAATGGTGGCTACGGGTGGACTTGAACCACCGACACCGGCATTATGAG
>JAWOHQ010000260.1:0-8565 GCA_046485105.1 Candidatus Competibacteraceae bacterium
TCGCGGATGCAGGTCCCATCCGGCGTGTCGTAGTCGGTTCCAAACACCGTGACCTGAGGCAAACGGCCGGCGGCGGCCCGCAGCACCAGCGGAATCAGATGGGTTTCCGGTTCGTGGCGTTCGCCCAAATCCCCCTCGGGATCGGCGCCGGCGGCGTTGAAATAGCGCAGACAAACCGATTGCAAGCCGTAGGCCACGGCGTAGTCTTGCAACATCTGCTCGACCATCCATTTCCCGCGCCCGTAGGGATTGATCGGGTTCGGCGGATGCGCCTCGTCGATCGGGATGCGGACCGGCTCGCCAAAAATCGCCGCGGTGGATGAGAAAATAAAGGATTTCACTTGATGCGCCACCAGCGCATCCAGCAAGTGTTGGGTTTTAAGGACGTTATTCCGATAGTACTTGGCCGGCTCCCGCACCGATTCGCCGACCTGGATATGGGAAGCGAAATGCATCACCCCCTCAAAGCGACTGGTCCGGAACAGATCGTCCAACACCTCCAACTCGCCCAGATCGCCCAACACGAACCGTCCGGCCTTGACCGCATCCCGATAGCCGGCGGACAGATTGTCCAATACGGTCACCTCGCAACCGCGCTGGTCCAGCAGCTTGACCATGTGGGAACCGATGTAGCCGGCGCCACCCACCACCAGTACGCGCATGGCTAGCCGCTCCGTTCGCGGTGCATGCGCAGCAATCGTTCCATCAATTGTTCGATTTCGGTCTCCAAGGCACTGCGTTCCTGCTCGGCCTTGTGACTGCGCGACACCATTTCCTCCTCCAGGGTCCGACGCTGCTGGCGTTCCTGCTCCAACTGCTGGCGCAACGCCTCCAACAAGCCTTGATCCGCGAAGCCAGTCGGCTGGAATCGCGCCGGTTCCGCCGTCGCAACCTGCTCCTGTAAGCGCCGTTGCTCGGCCTGCGACTGGACCAATTGCTCTTGCAGGGTCTGGCGCTCCGCCTCCCAGGCAGCCCGCTGTTGGCGCAACTCGGCGGCCGCATCCGTCTCGATTTGCTCCATCCACTGGGTATCGCCCGGGCTGGAAGGTTGGCCGGAGCGCGCGCGCTCCAGCGCCAGGCTGTCCTCCAGGGCATTGATCTGAATCTGCAGATCCAGCCGTTCGCGTTCCCACGCTTCCCGAAGCTGTTCCAGTTGATCGTCCAATAAGCCCTTTTCCCGCCGGGACACCTGCTCCTGATCATCGATTTGCAAGTTATGCAGCAACAGACTTTCCCGTTCTCGACTCCAGTCCTCGCTCTCTCGGGCATAGCGATCCTGCAAGGCCGCCTGCTCCTGCTCCAGGCGAGCAATCCCCTCACGCAACCGGGCTGTCTCCTGGAGATGGATTTGCTGTCCCTGCTCCAAATGAGCCTGTAAATCAGCGCGCTGCCGATCCAGTTCGGCATAGCGTTCGCCGGCCTGGGCTATATCCCTTTCGAGGCGTTTTTGCTGGAGCAGCATCGCCTGACGCGCCTGATAGGCCGCCGACTGCTGGCCGAGCAGCGTCCCTTGCAACTCATTATTGGCGGATTGCGCGTCCGCAAGCTCCGCTTGGAGGTGCTGGTGAGCAAGCCGCAAACCCAGATAGGGCCATAGATAGACCAGAATGCCACCAGCCACCAACCCCGCGACTGCCCCGATGACCAAATAAATCATGTCCGCCATGGTTCGTCATCCATTGGTTGATATCGGTTTTTCCTAGCGCAACGCATAAGCCAGCACCGCCGCACCGATACCGGCCGCCGCCGCCCAGGCCGCCGCCAGATAAATGCGCCGCCGCAGACCGCGCTGGGCATCGCCCCACACCCGCATCGCCGCTTCCTGAGCCGCGGCCGCCACGCTTTCCTGGCTGGAATCCGCGGTTGTCATCTCGCTGGCGGGCGTCGCCTCACGGAAGGCTTCCATCGCCGCCTCTCGGGCGACCACCCCCGCTTTCTGAGTGGCTTCGGCAAACCGCGCGCTCAACTGCCGCACCAGCCGTTCGGACAGTTCGTGTAGCTGGTTTTGGCAAACTTCGGTCGCCACCTCCCGCGCCAACCCTTCGATCGCGGCGCGATCCTCACCCCGCAGGGTTTCCAGCCGGCTTTCCAACAACGGCGGCAGTTGGGCTCGGATCGCGGTGTCCACCGCCGGCCCCACGTCGCCAGGTGGTGGCGACGGCGGCTGCCACTGCGCCAGCCGCGCGTCGTAGACCCGGGCGGCCACCCGCTCGCCGATCTGTTCCTGACTCGCCTCAAGATCGCGGCGCAACTTGGCGACCACGTCGTTGATCAGCGGCAATACTTGTGATTCGATGGCCTCGTAGAAAACCTGCTCGGCCTTCTCCAGGGTGACTTTCTCGACCCATTCGACCGTCGCGGCCTCACCCGTGGGCGCAGGAACACTGGCGATTGGAGCGGGGGGCGGCGCGGGCGGCGCGGTGGGTTTCTGGGCGGCGTCAAAGGCCGCATGCATCTGCTCGAGGAGCGCGCCGAGGGTCTCTGGCACCGCCGGCTTGATCAACACTCCAATGGCGCCCGCCGCTCGAGCTTCATCCAGATAGCCGGCTTCTTCCTTGGAGGTGTACATGGCCACGGGAAACGCGGCATTGGCTGGATTGCTACGGATCTGTCGCACCGCAGTCAATCCATCCATGCCCGGCATGGTGTGATCCATGAAAATCGCGTCCGGTCGTTGGCCGCGCAAATAATTGAGCGCTTCCTCGGCCGAATCGACCGTATCCACGGTCAAGCTGAAGCCCTGCAGCATCTTGCGCAGCATCAGCCGCGCGGATTTGGAATCGTCGACCACAAGGACATGTCGGACTGGCATAAACCCTCCTGGCTTTTCCTACGGATTAACTGAGTTTTCCGTGGAAATTGTACTCGAATCTGTTGCACGACACCCGTTCTGCGCCATCGCACCAACGCCATTGGCTCAACATTGAAATCTGAAAAGTAACGACTATCGGCGCCTCAACTCAATCAGGGAACAATCCTGTTCATGCTGATTCCTTTATGCTTATTTTTTTATTATAAGAGACAAATGCCCAATGCACCGCATAAAAACATAGGGACGCCACGCCGGGCGGGAAATGACATTCCCCACTTCATCCCACCTTGGAGAATTCCGCCATGACCGTTGTATCTTCCGCTCAGCGGCTGCGTTTCGCCATCACCGGCATGAGCTGCGCCGGGTGCGTCGCCGCCGTGGAAACCGCGCTGCGCGGTGTGCCCGGAGTGGCCGACGCCCAAGTGAATTTCGCCGAGCGCACCGCGCAAGTGACGGGCGGCGCTCCGGCTCCCACCCTGATCCAGGCGGTTCGCGCGGCCGGCTACGACGCCAGCGAACTGCGCGACGCCGCCGACGAGGCCGAGCGCGACGCCGCCGAACACGCCCACTATCGACGCCGGGTCCGCAACACCGTGGTCGCCGGCGCCCTGGCCGCGCCGCTGATGAGCGCGGAAATGGCCGGCTGGCTGCCGGCGCTGGCGACGCCGGGCGGCCAGGCGTTCTGGATCGGCGTCGGACTGCTGACCCTGGCGGTGCTGATCTACAGCGGCGGCCATTTCTTCACCGGGGCCTGGCGCCAGTTTCGCCACCATAACGCCAACATGGACACCCTGATCGCCCTGGGCACCGGCGCGGCCTGGGGCTATTCGATGTTGGTGGCGCTGTTCCCGGACGGCGTGCCCAGTCTGGCCCGCCACGCCTATTTCGAAGCAGCGGTCACCATCATCGCTCTGGTCAATCTCGGCGCCGCGCTGGAAAGCCGGGCGCGGGGCAAGGCTTCGGCCGCCATCCGCCGGTTGCTCGGCCTGCAACCGCGCACCGCCCGGCTGGTCGAGGGGGATCAGGAACGCGATGTCCCCATCGAGACCCTCCGCCCGGGCGACCTGATCCGGGTGCGGCCCGGCGAGAAAATCCCGGTGGATGGAGAAGTCGTCAGCGGCTCCTCCACCGTGGACGAAGCCATGCTCACCGGCGAACCGTTGCCCGTCGGCAAGCACCCCGGCGATCCGGTCACCGGCGGCACGCTGAACCAGACCGGCGGCTTCGTGTTCCGCGCGACCCGGGTCGGCGAGGACACGGTGCTGGCCCAGATTATCGCCAGCGTCCGTCAGGCGCAGAACAGCAAGCCGCCGATCGGCCGGCTGGTCGACCGGGTTGCTTCGGTTTTCGTACCCGCCGTGTTGATTTTCGCCGTGCTCACCGCCCTGGCCTGGTTCAACTTCGGCCCCGAACCCCGGCTGAGCTACATGCTGGTCACGACCCTGACCGTGTTGATCATCGCCTGTCCCTGCGCGCTGGGGCTGGCTACGCCGATTTCGATCATGATCGGCGTCGGCAAGGCCGCCGAACACGGCATCCTGATCCGCGACGGCGAGGCCCTGCAACGCGCCGGGCAATTGACCGCCATCGTACTGGACAAGACCGGCACCGTCACCGTCGGCCGCCCGACGGTCGCCACCGTCGTCGCCGCGCCTGGTTTCGCCGAGTCCGAAGTCTTCCGGCTGGCGGCCGGACTGGAGGCCGGCTCCGAACACCCGCTGGCGCGGGCGATTCTGGACGCCGCCCGCGAGCGCGGCCTCGCGGTCTCGACTCCGGAACGGTTCGAGGCCATCGCCGGCCAGGGCGCCAGCGGCCTGGTGGAGAATCGCGCGTTGTGGGTCGGCAACCGGGGGTTGCTGGAGGCGCGGGGCATCGACGTCGCGCCCCTGCGCGCCGATGTGGACCAACTGACCGCCCAGGGCCAGACCCCAGTCTTCGTGGCGGTGGACGGCCGGCTCGCCGGCCTGCTGGCGGTGGCCGATCCGCTCAAGCCGGATTCGACCGCCGCCATCCGCCGCTTGCGGGACTTGGGCCTGAAAGTGGTGTTGCTGACCGGCGACCATGCCGCCACCGCCCGGGCCATCGCCGCGCAAGTCGGCATCGAGGAAGTCCACGCGGAAGTGTTGCCCACCGCCAAGGCGGACGTGATCGCCGCCCTGCAAGCCCGCGGCGAGGTCGTGGGCATGGCCGGCGACGGGATCAACGACGCCCCGGCCCTGGCCCGGGCCGACGTCGGTCTGGCCATGGGGACGGGCGCCGACATCGCCATCGAAAGCGCCGGCGTCACCCTGGTGCGCGGTTCCCTGCACGGCATCGCCGACGCCATCGCCATTTCCCGCGCCACGCTGGGCAACATTCGCCAGAATCTGTTCGGCGCATTCATTTACAATACCCTGGGAATCCCGCTCGCGGCGGGCGTGCTGTACCCCGCGACTGGGTTGCTACTGAATCCGATGCTGGCCGGCGCGGCCATGGCGCTGTCGTCCTTCACCGTGGTCAGCAACGCCAACCGGTTGCGCGGGTTCCAGCCCCCTCGGCCCTGACCCCTCTCCCTCGGGAGGAAAGCGCAATCAACAGTCACCCAGCGACCCGGTAATCCGCCATGACTACCCTGCTCGTCAATCTCGCCGGACTGGGCCTGATCGGCCTGATCGTCTGGTGGTTCTGGAGGGTTCGCGCATGAATCCACAACCGCTCTCCCAACGGTCCTGGCTGGCCCGGCTCGGACTGGCCATCACGTCGGTCGTCACCTTGGCAGTCAGTTTAGTCACCGCCTCGCTGTTATTCGCCGTGCTGCTGACGCTCGGGCTGCTATTCTTCGGCTGGCTGTGGTGGCAATCCCGCCGCCTGACGCGGCAGGCGCGCGCCGCCCGACCCGATTTTCTTGAGGGAGAGTTCACCGTCGTGCCTGAGGAGCGTCTCGCACTGGAAGACCCAGACGCACCGGATCGGGACGAGCGTTCCGCCGAACCACCGCGCGGCCGCGCCCAAACCCGCAAACAGCGCCGTGCGCCCCGCTCCCATCGCTGATCCGCTCGACCAGCGCATCCGCGCCGAGCAGATCCGGCTGCTGTACGCTCAGGCCCCACTGGGCGCCGTCGCCAGCCTGCTGATCGCCCCGATGCTGGCGCTGGCGCTCTGGGAGGTCGCGCCGCGCGCGGTGCTACTGACCTGGCTGGCGTTGCTGGAAGCCGCCATCCTGGTCCGACTCCTATTGACTCTCGCGTTCCAGCGCTGGACGCGGAACGCGACCGGCCCTCTGGACGCCTGGGCCGCCCGCTACGCCTGGGCCTGCGCCGCCAGCGGCATCGGTTGGGGGGGATGCGTGGTCCTGCTGGCCCTGGCGCCGTCGCTGGTTTATGAAACCTTCATCGCCCTGATTCTGGGCGGGGTGTTGATGGGGGGCGTGCTGACCATGACCCCGGTCCTGAGCGCCTATATCGCCTATGCCCTGCCGCTCGCCCTCCCCCCGGTTCTCTGGCTGCTGCTGCAGGACGATCCACTGCGCGTCGCCATGGGCGCCAGCGGCATCCTGTACCTGTTGCTGGCGCTGGGAACCGCCCATCGCTACCACCAGACCCTCACCCAATCGCTGCGGCTGGCCCTGGACAACCTGGGACTGGCCCAGGCGTCCGCCAAGGCCAAGGAACAGGCCGAGGAGATCAGTCGGCGCCTGGTCGAGCAGCAAGCGGCGCTGCGGGGCGGCGTCCAGGCCATGCGCGAGCTGTACGGGGTCATCTCCACTCCCCCCCGCCACCCTGGCGAGCAGATTCAGGCCATGCTGGCGATGGGTTGCCAGCGCTTTGGACTGGCCATCGGCATCCTGTCCCACATCGAGGGCGAGCGCTACGAGATCGTCCAGGCGCTCACCCCCGATGGCAGCCTGACTCCGGGCGACTGTTTCGCCCTGGGCGACACCTACTGCCGCGAGACCCTGCGCGCCGAGGAGCCGCTGGCCTTCGAGCACGCCTCGACCGGACCGAAACTCCAGCATCCCTGTTTTCGCCAATTCGGGCTGGAAGCCTATCTGGGCGCGCCGGTGCGCGTCGACGGCCAATGCTATGGAACGCTGAGCTTTTCCGATGTCCAGCCCCGCCCCACGTCGTTCACCACCGTGGACCGGGAGCTGATCCAGCTCATGGCGCAATGGGTGGGGGGCGCTCTGGAACAGGAACAGATGGCGGCCGCCGCGCAACGCCAGCAAACGCTGTTGGCCCATGCCTCCCGCCTCAATACCCTGGGCGAAATGGCCTCCGGGCTGGCTCACGAAATCAACCAGCCGATCACCGCCATCACCCTGTACAGCGAGGTGGGACTGGCCCGAATCCAGCAAGCGGCGGCCGAACCGGCCGCATTGCGGGAAACCCTGGAAAAGATCGCCGCCCAGAGCGCCCGGGCGCAGGCCATCATCCAGCAAGTCCGCCATTTCGCCCGTCAGAGCAAACCCCAATACGCCGCGGTCCGAATCGACGAACTGCTCGACGACATCGCCGATTTCCTGAGTCTGGAAGCCCGTCGCCACCACGTGCGGCTTCGCCAGGACCTCGCCCCGAACCTGCCGCCCGTGTTGGCCGACGCCCTGCAAGTCCAACAAGTGGTCCTGAATCTGGTCCGCAACGCGGTGGACGCCATCGCCGACAGCGAGGGGCCACGAGCGATCACCGTGTTGGCCCGTCAGGAACCGGCCTTCATCGAACTCGCGGTTCGGGATAGCGGACCCGGCGTGGCGCCGGACCTGATCGGCCAGTTGCCGCATCCCTTCTTCACGACCAAGACCGACGGGCTGGGCTTGGGACTGTCCATCAGCCAATCGATCGTCGAAGCCCACGGCGGCCGGCTCTGGGCGACCCCCAATGCGGACGGCCCCGGCGTCACCTTCCACTTCACCCTGCCCGTCGCCACCCGCGCCAACCCCTGCGAACACCCGGCTGCGGCGCTCTCGCTGGAAACCGGTTAGTCCGGGAAGCCGCGCGCATGACCGACTCCAAACCAGTCACGCTCCCTGAAAACGAGGGTCGCTCGTCCGCCGCCGGCGCTTCGCGGGATCGCTCCGGCCGGGCGCCCGGTTCCCGCCTGGAGAGCCTGCCAAGCTATTACCTCCACCCCGTCGCCATCACTCTGTTATACGGACTTGCGGGCCTGCTCTGGTTGCTGGTCGGCGACCCTCTGGCGACCGCCTGGCTCGCGGGCGCCGCGCCGCTCGCGCCCGCCGACCTGCCGCGAAGCGTGCTGGTGCTGGCTGCCAGCGGCAGCCTGCTCTACGGGTTGTTACGAATTCAGGCCAAGGCGACGCGCCGCGCCATGCAGGCGCGAGACCTCGCCCGCGACCGCGCCGCGCGCCAGTTAACCGAGGACCGACTGCGCCAGACCCGCGACGAACTGGAAGCGCGGGTCCAGAACCGCACCGCCGAGCTGCTGGCCATCAACCGGGCCTTGGAACAGCAGATTGCCGCCCGGATACAGATGGAATTCGCCCTGCGCGACAGCGAGGAGCGTTTTCGCCAGTTGACCGAGCACATCCGGGAGGTGTTCTGGATCTATGGTCTGGCCGAGGAACGCCTCATTTACATCAGTCCGGCCTACGAAGAGGTCTGGGGCCGTTCCATTCAAGCTCTGCACGACCGAACCCTGGACTGGCTCGAAGCCATCCACCCCGACGACCGGCCGCGCCTGCGGATCGCCCACGCCAACAAACTGGAATCGGGGTTTTTCAACGAGGAATATCGGATCATTCGCCCGGATGGCACGGTGCG
>JAWOHQ010000049.1:0-4119 GCA_046485105.1 Candidatus Competibacteraceae bacterium
CACGTGGCCCGATCCAGCGTATCGACCGGATCGGGCCTGGACCCTGAGCGCGCCCAGATGGACGTGACTCCACTCTCGTTTGACCCGAAAACCTTCCTCAAAACCCTCACCGCGCTGCCCGGCGTCTACCGGATGCTGGACGAGCGCGGCGAGGTGCTGTACGTCGGCAAGGCCCGCAACCTCAAGCAGCGTGTGTCCAGCTACTTCCGGGAAACCCAGCCCTCCGTCAAGACTCGCGGCCTGGTCGCGCGGATTCGCGCCGTCGAGGTCACGGTCACGCACACCGAGACCGAGGCGCTGATCCTGGAAAGCACCCTGATCAAGCAGTGCAAACCCCGCTACAACATCCTGCTGCGCGATGACAAGGGTTATCCCTACCTCCAGGTTTCCGCCGGCGATTATCCCCGGCTGACCCTGCATCGCGGGGCCAAGCGCGCGCCAGGCCGCTATTTCGGTCCGTATCCGAACGCTCATGCCGCCCGCGACACCTTGAGCCTGCTGCAAAAAATTTTTCGGTTGCGCTCGTGTGAGGACAGTTTCTTTCAAGGACGCGGCCGCCCCTGCCTGCAATACCAAATCCAGCGTTGCACCGCGCCCTGCGTCGGTCTGGTCGATCGCGAGGGTTATCAGCGGCAGTTGCGCGACGCCATGGGCTTTCTGGAAGGGCGGAGCGGGCAGGTGATCAACGATCTGGTCCAACGCATGGAAGCCGCCGCCGCCGCGTTGCGCTTCGAGGAAGCGGCGTTGTGCCGCGATCAGATCGCCGAGTTGCGGCAAGTCCAGGAGCGCCAGCACGTCGAGGGCGAAAGCGGCGATCTGGATGTGGTGGCCTGCGCCGCGCGGGGCGGAGCGGCCTGCGTGCAGGTGTTCGTGTTCCGCGACGGCCGGTTGTTGGGCAACCAGGCCCTGTTTCCACGCTTGCCCGAAGCCGAGGACGCGAGCGCCATCCTGGGCGCCTTTCTGGCTCAGTACTATCTCGATCGCTTCATTCCGGCGGAACTGCTGGTCAGCCACGAACCAACCGAGGCCGAGTGGCTGGCGCGGGCGCTGCGGGAGCGCGCCGGTCGGCGGGTCGCCATCGTCGCCCGGGTCCGGGGCGAGCGAGCGCGCTGGCTGGAGATGGCGCAACGCAACGCCGAACACGCACTGGCCGCGCGCCTGTCCAGCCAGGCCGGGATGCGCCACCGCCTGGAGGCCCTGCGGGAAGCGCTGGGCGGGGAAGGCGAACTGGCGCGCCTGGAATGTTTCGACGTCAGTCATACCCAGGGCGAGGCGACCGTCGCGGCCTGCGTGGTGTTTGGCCTGGAAGGCCCGATCAAGACCGACTACCGTCGCTACAATATCGACGGCGTCACTCCGGGCGACGATTACGCCGCGCTGCGCCAGGCGTTGAGCCGTCGTTACGCTCGATTGGGGACGGAAGAAGGCCGGTTGCCTGACCTGTTGGCGATCGATGGTGGCCAGGGCCAATTGTCCCAAGCGCGGGAGGTGCTGGAACCCCTGTGGGCGGCGGGGGTGCGAGTGGTGGGCGTCGCCAAGGGACCCGAGCGCCGGCCCGGCCTGGAAACCCTGTACTTGTTCGGAGAAAACCGTCCTCTTATACTGCCCGCCGATTCGGCCGCTCTGCACCTAGTGCAGCAAATCCGCGACGAGGCGCACCGCTTCGCCATCACCGGCCATCGCCAGCGCCGGGCCAAGGCCCGCACCGCGTCCGCGCTCGACGCCATCGCTGGCATCGGACCCAAGCGCCGGCAGGCCCTGCTCCGCCACTTCGGCGGTCTCAAACAATTGGCGCGAGCCGGCGTCGAGGACTTGGGCGGGGTGGACGGTATCAGCGCCGAACTGGCCCAACGCATTTATGACGCCTTCCACGGTGAGTCCTGATCGCTCATGCACCTAAACCTGCCCACCGGGTTGACCCTGCTGCGGATCGCGCTGATTCCGGTCTTCGTGGGCGTGTTTTTCATGTCGTTCCAAGGCGCCAACCTGCTGTGCGCCGCGCTGTTCGGGCTGGCGGCGCTCACCGATTGGCTGGATGGCTATCTGGCCCGGCGGCTCGACCAGACCTCGGCGTTCGGGGCGTTCCTGGACCCGGTGGCCGACAAGTTGATGGTGGCGGCGGCCCTGGTGTTGCTGGTGCAGGCGATTCCCACCCCGTGGATGGCGGTGGCGGCCATCATCATCATCGGCCGCGAGATCGCCGTCTCGGCGCTCCGGGAATGGATGGCCCAGATCGGCGGCCAGCGACGGGTGGCGGTCTCCATGATCGGCAAATTCAAGACCACTGCTCAGATGGTGGCCGTGCTGTTGTTACTGTACCGGGAACCGCTGGGCTTTTTCCCGACCCTGGAGGTCGGTTTGGGGCTGTTGCTGGTCGCCGCGGCGCTGACGCTATGGTCGATGGCGCATTACCTGATGGCGGCGTGGCCGGTGCTCCGGCCCCGTTGAAAGGCTTGACAGCCGGTTTTTTCGCGTTAATATCCTCTTTCCACGCGGCGGGAATAGCTCAGTTGGTAGAGCACAACCTTGCCAAGGTTGGGGTCGCGAGTTCGAGTCTCGTTTCCCGCTCCAAGCTTCCAAGCCTCGTTGTTACGAGGCTTTTTTGTTTAGGCTAGGTGGCAGAGTGGTCATGCAGCGGCCTGCAAAGCCGTGGACGCCGGTTCGATTCCGACCCTAGCCTCCATCCAAATGGACCATGTTGTCCAAAAAGCTAAAGTCGCTTGATTTAGCGGCTTTTTTATGTCTGTCGTATTCAGTGGCATCCTTGCCCCGAACCGAATGACCGACCACCTTCTCGTCGTCGATGATGACCCCGGCCTGCGCGAGCTGCTGGCCGACTATCTGGGTCGCAACGGCTTCCGGGTGACCGGGGTCGGCGACGGCCGGGGGCTGTGGGCGGCGCTGGAACGGGAGCCGGTGGATCTGGTCATCCTCGATCTGATGCTGCCCGGCGACGACGGCCTGACGCTGTGCCGCACCCTGCGCGCCCATTCGCCGATTCCCATTCTCATGCTGACCGCCCGCGGCGACGACACCGACCGCATCGTCGGTCTGGAAATGGGGGCCGATGATTATCTACCCAAACCGTTCAATCCCCGCGAGCTGCTGGCGCGGATCAAGAGCATCCTGCGCCGGACCCGCAACGCGCCGGCCGAGCCCGGCGAGGCGCGGCGGTTCCAGTTCGCCGGCTGGACTCTGGACGTCGCCGACCGCCAGCTCACCGCTCCGGATGGAGTCCTGGTGCCGCTGGGCGCCAGCGAATACCGGCTGCTGCGGGTGTTTCTGGAGCATCCGCGCCGGGTGTTGAACCGCGATCAGTTGCTGGATCTGACCCAGGGCCGCGAGGCCACGCCCTTCGACCGCAGCATCGACGTGCAGGTCAGCCGGCTGCGCCGCCGTTTGCGCGACGATCCGCGCGAGGCGACGTTGATCAAGACTGTCCGCAACGAAGGCTATTTGCTGGCGGCCCAGGTGCATCGGGAGTTCTGATGCGCCTGCTGCCCCGCTCGCTGTTCGGCCGCCTGCTGCTGTTGCTGATGGTCGGTCTGAGCGTCGCCCAACTGCTCGGCGCCGCCATTCAATTGCGCGACCGCGATCAGGCGCTGTACCAGGCCATCGGGTTTAACATCGCCCAGCGGGTGGCGGCCATCGTGGAGTTGTTGGACGATCTGCGCGAGCCGGAACGCCGACGCATCGTCGCCGCCCTGGATCTGCCCCCGACCCGGCTTGGTCTGGATGAGCCTTGGTGGGAGGCCAGCCCGGACGAAGGAGCGCGCGCCGTGCTGTTCGAGCGCCTGTTGCGCCGGCAACTGGGCGCGGATCGGTCCCTGCGGGTGGCCATCGCCGAATTCGCGCCCGATCCGGACTGGCGGCCGCACTGGCGACGGCGCGACCTCGAGCCTTCCGACGCTCCGCGCCCGGAGCCGCGCCGCCATCGGATGCATACGCTGGGTTTACGGGATTCGGCCGGACGTGGTGATTCTCGATCCGGAGGCAGTCGATGGTCTCGATGGAGCCATGCAGGCCGTGGCCGCCTCGGGCGCATCGCTGTTGTTGCTGGGCAGCCCGGACGACCACGGCACGCGCGTTGCGCGCACGCTGGCGGAAGCGAGGGGCACG
>JAWOHQ010000065.1:0-8142 GCA_046485105.1 Candidatus Competibacteraceae bacterium
TTGGTCCGCGTCGCGGCGGGCGGCGCGGCGTTGGAAGTGGAAGTGTGGGCGCTGCCGGAACGGCTCTTCGGCGGATTCGTCGCCGCGATTCCGCCGCCGCTGGGCATCGGCACCCTCAAGCTAGCCGATGGCCGCCACGTCCAGGGTTTCCTGTGCGAAGCCGCAGCCGTCGCCGATGCCCCCGACGTGACCGCTTATGGCGGCTGGCGGGCCTATCTCGCCGCGCGCTGATTGCGTGACGCCTTTCGCCTTTGACCTTTCACCTTTGACCTTTCGCCTTGCCCCTCGCATCGACGGAGAAACCCCTGATGAAACCCCATACGCTTTTTTCCATCGCCCTGGCCCTGCCGCTGACCGTCGCCGGACTGGTGGCATCCTCCAATCCCGCTCAAGCCCAGAGCGCCCGTCTGGAGACGCTGGTGGTCGCCAATGAGTTCGGGCCGAACATGCTCGATATCCACGGCCTCGGGGCCAATCGGCCGGCCTATGGCGTGTCCTGGCTAGCCTATGATCGCCTGCTGACCTACGGGCGCAAGACCCTGCCCGACGGCGTGGTCAGCTACGATTTCACGAAGCTCGAACCGGAGTTGGCCGAGCGCTGGGAGGTGGCGGAAGACGGCATGAGCGTCACCTTCCACCTACGTCGGGATGCTACGTTTCACGATGGAAGCCCGGTCACGGCGGCAGATGTGAAATGGTCCTTCGAGCGCGCCCTGGGCATGGGCGGGTTTCCAACCTTCCAGATGAAGGCCGGCTCGCTCGAACAACCGGAGCAGTTCGAGGTGGTGGATGAGCACACCTTTCGCTTGAAACTGCTGCGCCGGGATAAGATGACCCTGCCCGATCTGGCGGTGCCGGTGGCGGCGATCTACAACTCGATGCTCGCCAAACAACACGCCACCGCCGACGATCCCTGGGCCGCCAGTTGGCTCAAGACTAATACCGCCGGCGGCGGTGCATACCGAGTAGCGAGCTGGAAGCCGGGTCAGGAGATCGTTTACGAGCGTTTCGACGACTGGAAAAACGGCCCGCTGCCGAAGCTCAAGCGGGTGATTCAGCGCGATGTACCCTCGGCCGGCAATCGCCGGGCGTTGTTGACACGCGGCGACATCGACATCACTTACGAGCTGCCGCCGAAAGATTTTGCCGAGATGGCGCGCGAGAAAGGCAACGTCAAGGTCGTGAGCGTGCCCATCGAGAACTCCATGTGGTACCTGGGCCTGAACACCAAGACCCCACCCTTCGACAACGTGAAGGTGCGCCAGGCCATCGCCTACGTTCTGCCTTACGACAAGATTATGGAGAACGCCTTCTACGGGCGCGGCGCATCGCTCTTTGGCGGTGATGGCGTCACGGATGCGTCCTGGCCACAGCCGACGCCCTACGTCACCAACGTGGAGAAGGCGCGGGAACTGATGAAGGAAGCCGGTCTGGAGCAGGGCTTCGAGACCACCCTATCCTTTGATCTGGGCACGGCCACTGTGTCCGAACCGACGGCGATCCTGATTCAGGAGTCCCTGGCATCGATCGGCATCAAGGCGACCATCAACAAGGTGCCCGGCTCCAACTGGCGCGCCGCGATCACCCAGAAGGATATGCCGATGTTGTTCAACCGGATGGGCGGTTGGCTGAACTATCCGGAGTATTTCTTCTTCTGGGCCTATCACGGCCAGAACGCGGTGTTCAATACCATGAGCTACCAGAATCCCGAACTGGATCAACTTGTGGAATCCGCCCGCTTCGAGACCGATCCCCAGCAATACGCCGAACAAGTGCGCCAGTTCATCGACCTGGCCTACGCCGAAGTCCCGCGCATTCCCGTCGTGCAGCCGACCATGGACGTGGCCATGCGCGATAACGTGCAGGGCTTCACCTACTGGTTCCACCTGCAACCCGACTACCGGCAACTGTACAAGCAGTAGTTGTAGTTAGTGATTGGCGGTTAGTGGTTGCCACGAGCCGCCAGTCGTCACCTTCCTGCCACCCCTGGAGAATGGCCATGTGGCAAGCTCTGTTCAAACGCCTGCTCGGCGCCGTACCGGCGTTGATCGGCGTCATCGTCGTTACATTCATTCTGACGCGCGCCCTGCCGGGCGACCCGGCGGCCTATTTCGCCGGGGCCGCCGGCACTCAGGAAGCCGTTGAGGAGGTACGCGCCAAGCTGGGGCTGGATCGCAGTCTGCCCGAGCAGTTTTTGTTCTACGTGCGCGATCTGGCGCGCGGCGACTGGGGAGTGTCGCTGACCACCGGTCAGCCGGTGCTGACCGAACTGGCGACCCGGTTGCCCGCCTCGCTGGAACTGACCCTGTGCGGGCTGTTTCTAGCGGTCGTGGTGGCGATTCCGCTGGGGATTCTGGCGGCGACCCGGCCGGGGTCCTGGATCGATCACCTCTGTCGGGGCGTGGCGACCGCGGGCGTGTCGCTGCCGACCTTCTTCACCGGGCTGCTGCTGGCCTATGTCTTCTATTACCTGCTCGGCTGGGCGCCGGCGCCACTGGGCCGGCTCGATCCCTACACGACACCGCCGGCCTTCGTCACCGGGTTTTACCTGATCGACAGTCTGATCGCCCGCGATCTGGAGGCCTTCGCCGCCAGCCTCCGACAACTGGCGCTGCCGGCGATCACCCTGGCGTTGTTCGTGCTCGCCCCGCTGGCGCGAATGACCCGCGCCGCGATGCTCGGCGTACTGTCGGCGGACTTTATTCGCACCGCCCGCGCTTCGGGCCTGTCGGGGACCACGATCCTGTTCACCTATGCCTTCCGCAACGCGCTGCTGCCGGTGCTCACTACCCTGGGCATGGTGTTTTCCTTCCTGCTGGGCTCCAACGTGCTGGTGGAAAAGGTATTCGCCTGGCCGGGCATCGGCTCTTTCGCCATCGAGGCCCTGGTGGCTTCGGACTATGCGCCGGTTCAGGGCTTCGTACTGGCCATGGCTCTGCTCTACGTCCTCCTCAACCTGCTGATCGATATCGCTTATGGACTCGTTGATCCCCGCGCCCGCCTCGATGCCTGAGGTTCCCTCCGGCCCCGGCCCATTCGCCCGCCAATGGCGCATCCTGCGTTACGTGGTGGGCGAAAACCCGTTGTCGGTCATCGCCGCCGGCCTGTTCGTCGCCTTCGTGCTGCTGGCGCTATTCGGGCCGTGGCTGGCGCCCTACGATCCGCTGGCCTCGCATGTCGGCCCACCGCTGTCGCCACCCAACCTGGCGCACTGGTTCGGCACCGATGCGCTGGGTCGCGACATCCTCTCCCGGGTCATCGTCGCCACCCGATTGGACTTGGGTATCGCCGTGGCGGCGGTGGGTCTCTCGTTCTTCATCGGTGGTCTGATCGGCGCGTTGGCCGGGTTCTTCGGCGGCTGGTTCGATCGTCTTTCCACTCGGCTGTCGGACACCATCATGGCCTTTCCGCTGTTCGTGCTGGCCATGGGCATCGTCGCCGCGCTGGGCAATACGGTCGCCAACATCGTGCTGGCGACGGCGATCATCAACCTGCCGTTCTACCTGCGCGTGGCGCGCGCCGAAGTGCGGGTGCAACGGGAAGCCGGTTTCGTGGAAGCGGCGCGCCTGGCGGGCAACGGTGAGTTGCGCCTGCTCTTTCACCATCTCATCCCCAACATTCTGCCGCCGATGATGGTGCAAATCTCGCTCAACATGGGTTGGGCGATCCTCAACGCCGCCGGGCTGTCCTTCATCGGCCTCGGGGTGCGACCGCCGGAAGCCGAGTGGGGAATCATGGTCGCCGAGGGCGCCCAATACATCGTCTCGGGCGAGTGGTGGATCGCGCTGTTCCCCGGTCTGGTGCTGATGTTGGCCGTGTTTTGCTTCAATCTGTTGGGGGATTCCCTGCGGGATCTCACCGACCCCCGGAGGCGCACATGAACCCCTTGCTGGAAGTCGAGCGCCTGTCGGTGGAATTTCGCACGCGCAGCGGAATCGTGCGGGCGTTGGAGAATGTGGACCTGACCCTGGCCGAGAGCGAAACCCTGGGGCTGGTCGGAGAGTCCGGTTCGGGCAAGTCGGTGCTATCCTTCGCCGTCATGGGGATCCAGGACCCGGCGGCGCGCGTCACCGGAGGAGCCCTGCGGTTCGCCGACCGCGATCTGCTGGAAAACCGGGGGGCCGCCCTGAAAAAGCTGCGCGGTCGGGAAATGGCGATGATTTTCCAGAACCCGCGCGGCGCGCTGAACCCGATTCGTCCGGTCGGTCGCCAGATTGAGGACGTGCTGGCCCGCCACACCGACCTGTTCCGGGCCGAGCGCCGGGAGCGGGCCATTGAGTGTCTGGCCGAAGTGCGCATTCCCGATCCGGCGCGGCGTTATCACGCCTATCCGTTCGAGCTGTCCGGCGGGATGTGCCAGCGGGTGATGATCGCTCTGGCGCTGGCCTGCCAGCCGCGCCTGCTGATCGCCGACGAACCGACCACCGGCCTGGACGTGACCACCCAGGCGGCGATCATGCGCCTGATCAGCGAACTGGCGCACGCCCGAAGGATGGCGACGCTGCTGATCACCCACGATCTCGGCCTGGCCCGGGAATACTGCGACCGCATCGCGGTGATGCACGCCGGTCATGTCGTCGAGGTCGGGCCGACGGCGACGCTGTTCGCCGCGCCGCGCCATCCGTATACCGAGCGGCTGATCGGGGCGACGCCGGTCGGCGCCGTTTCGCTGACCGGACTGGCGGCGATCGAAGGCAACCTGCCGGATTTGCGCCGCGCCGACCTGCCGGCCTGCCGGTTCGCCGAACGTTGCCCGCGCCGCGCCGCAGGTTGCGCGGCCCCGCTCGAACTCGGGCCGACGGACGCCGTACATCGGGTGGCGTGTCATCGCCCCCTGCATGAGGAAGCAATTGTGGAGAAGCGCCATGTTGCACTTGCTTGAAGCGATCGAACTGAAGCGCTACTTTCCTGTTCGGAAGGGACGGGAAACCCGGCGACTGCACGCCGTCGACAACGTGAGTTTCGAGATCGCGCCGGGCGAGACCGTGGGACTGGTGGGCGAGTCGGGCTGCGGCAAATCCACCCTGGTGCGCCTGCTGACCCGCACCCTGGACCCGACTGATGGTCAGGTGCGCTTCCGCAACCACGATCTGGGGTTGGTCCGCGCCCGCGCCATGGCGCGCCATCCGCAGCGCAAGGATATCCAGATGGTGTTTCAGGACCCGACCGACAGCCTCAACCCGCGCTATACGGCCCGCCAGACGATTGCCGAGTCGGCGCGCCTGTTGATCGACTTGCGGGACCGGGCGGCGCTCCAGGCGCGCGTCGAGGAAGCAGCCGACGCAGTGGGTCTGCCGCGCGCCCTGTTGGACCGCTATCCCCATCAGCTTTCCGGGGGCCAGAAAGCCCGCGTCGGCATCGCCCGGGCCATCGTGGCGCGACCGGCGCTGTTGGTGCTGGACGAACCCACCGCCGCCCTCGACGTCTCGGTGCAAACCGTGATCTTGCAGCTTCTGGACCGCCTCAAGCGGGAACTGGCCATGAGTTTTCTGTTCGTCTCGCACGATCTGAACGTGGTGCGCCTGCTGTGCGACCGGGTGCTGGTGATGTATCTGGGCCAGATCGTCGAATCGGGACCCACGCAGGCGGTGTTCCACGCCCCCGCCCATCCCTACACCCGCGCCCTGATCGCCGCGCTGCCCGGCGGTCTGGCGGGCGGGCAGGCCGATGGGGCGGATCTGCTGGTCGGCGGCGACCCGCAAAGCCCGATCGACCCCGATCCTCACCGGTGCCGCCTGCTCGGTCGTTGTCCGCGCGGCCAAGCGTCCTGCGGCGAAATAGGTCCCACCCTGACCGACATTGGCGGGGATCGGCAGGCGGCCTGTCTCTATCCGGTGCTGGGGGCGCATGTTCGCCGCCTCTAAGTCCGGCCAGCGGCCGAATCCCCGCGCCGAGCAGGTCTACCAGCGCCTCAAGGACGATATCTTCAACTTCGTCCTGCTGCCGGGCGACCGCTTCACCGAACACGAGATGGCCGAGCGCTGTGGCGTGTCGCGCACCCCGATTCGCGACGCGCTGTATCGGCTGGAACGGGAAGGCTATCTGCAGGTCGCGTTTCGCGGCGGCTGGAGCGTGCGGCCCTTCGATTTCGCCCGGTTCGACCAGCTCTACGACCTGCGTATCGTGTTGGAACTGGCGGCGGTGGAGCGCCTCTGCCAAGCCGAGACCCTGGCCGATCTCTCGGCCCTGCAAGCCGTGTGGTCGGTCCCGCCCGGCGAGCGGCTGACCGACGGCCAACGGGTCGGCGAACTGGATGAGGCGTTTCATCAGGGGTTGGTGCTGGCGACCGGCAATTTGGAGATGGCCCGAGTGCATCAGGAGGTGACGGAAAAGATCCGCATCATCCGCCGGCTGGATTTCACCCGCGCCCACCGCATCGATCTCACCTACGCCGAGCATCAGGCGATCCTGCGCCCGCTCCTCCAGCGCAAGGCCGCGCAGGCGGCGCTCAATCTCAAGTCGCACATTGAGGCCAGCCGGGCCGAGGTGCGCAAAATTACCCTGCACATGCTCTACGAGGCGCGCCAGCGCGGCGGGGGCTGACCATCCGCGGCGCCCGCGCCGCCCGGTCTCCGCATAAAAAACCCACCTCATTCACGGCTGATGAATGCCGACCCGAGAGTGTGGCGGCGGCGGCCAACACCGCATGGCCTATACTTCAATCGAATCCGGCCATCAGCTTCCCACGGCTCGCAACGAGTATGGCATGAGGAAGAGGGAGCCGGCGCCCCAATAACCATCCATCCGAGGAGAGCAGGATGTACATCGGCGACTATCTCGACCGGCGGACGATTTACAGCCCGGACGTGCTGGCCATTGTGGATACCGGCAAAGCCCCGGAACTGCGCTTGACCTATGCCCGACTGAACGACCGGGCCAACCGGCTGGCCAACGCGCTGGCCGCAACCGCTGGCGTCGGCCCAGGCGACCGGGTGGCGATGCTGGCGCTGGATGGGGTCGAGCATCTGGATGTGCTGTTCGCCTGCGGCAAGCTCGGGGCGATTCATACCGCTCTGAACTGGCGGCTGCACTGGCGCGAGCTACAGCAAATCCTCGCCGAGGTGACCCCGACCGTACTGGTCTACGACGATGCCTTCAAGGACAGCGTCGCCCCGTTGGCGCAGGCCGAAACCTCGGTGCGCCACTGGATTCACCTGGACGGGACCGGCATTCCCGGCAGCTGGAACTTCGGCGAACTGCTGGACGCCGCATCGGCGACCTCCCGTGTTTGCGAGTCGCTGGTCGAGGAAGACATCGCCGCCATCGTCTTCACCGGCGGCACCACCGGCCTGCCCAAGGGCGCGCAAATCAGCCATCGCCAGATCGCCTGGAATGGTCTGAATACCGTCATTCACGATCTCGGGCGCGGCGATATCTATCTGAACGTGTTCCCCATGTTTCATGTCGGCGGCCTGTTCGTCTACACCCTGCCCCAAGTCATCATGGGCGGGACGACCGTACTCATGAAGCGTTTCGATCCGGAACAGGTGCTACGGCTGATCGAGCGGGAACAGGTGACGGTGTTCGCCGCCGTGCCGGCGATGTACCAGATGCTGGCCCAGACTCCGGCCTGGGCCGAGGCCGATCTGAGTTCCCTGCGGTTCTGCACGAGCGGTGGCGCTCCGCTACCCGTGCCGCTGGTCGAGCAGTACACCCGCGAGAAAAATATCCGCTTCAAGCAGGGGTTCGGCATGACCGAATTCGGGCCAGGACTGTTCGCGCTCGCGCCCGAGGACGCCATCCGCAAGGCCGGCAGCATCGGGCGGCCCAATTTCTACATCGACGCCCGGATCGTGGACGGCGACAACCGCCCGCTGGGTCCGAACGAAGTCGGCGAACTGGTGTTGAAAGGTCCCAGCATTGCGTCCGGCTATTTCAACAACGCCGCCGCCTGGGCGGAAGCCATCGACGCCGACGGCTGGTTTCACACCGGCGACTTGGCCCGGCACGACGAGGACTGGTATTTCTATATCGTGGACCGGCTGAAGGATCTGTTCATTTCCGGCGGCGAGAACGTCTACCCGGCGGAAATCGAAGCGGCACTATACCGGCATCCGGCGGTGTTTCAATGCGCTAAACTTAGAATATTTCTGCAAAAATCTTGGTAGCTGACTGTCATAAAAGCCTTGTTTTACCTCTTCC
>JAWOHQ010000117.1:0-3311 GCA_046485105.1 Candidatus Competibacteraceae bacterium
GAGGCGGCACAAGGACCGGCCGCGGAAGCCGTGCGCAATTCCGTCATTGCGTACGATCAGGCATCCTCCGCCGCCGACAAATACGCGGATTCAATCGAGCGGGCAAAGCGCGTTTCCGCCGCCGAAGAGGCCGCCGAAGCCGCCGAGGCACGCGCCGAAGACGCCGCCGCCGAAGCCGCCGGCGCGGACCCCAACGAAGTCCGCCGCCGCCGCGCCCAGACCACCGCAAGCAGGGCGCTGGTCAGATCGCCGCCGATGGCGCCCAGCCAGGCCGCCGCCGCCGGCATCGGCGTGAACCATTGCAGAATCCAGGCGAACACCGCCAGCTTCACCAGCCAGTTACTCAGCGTCCAGAACCAGGCCCGCCAAAACGCGGCGGGGGTTTGCGGCAGACCGGAGCGGGCCTGCGCCAGCCGGCCTTGCCAGTGCGGCGGCAAACGGCGACCGAATCCAGCGAGCACGGCCGCCGGCGACCAGCGGAACAAGCCCCACGGCAGACTGAGCCAGACCAGCGTCAGCAGGCCCACCTGCCAGTCGTGCAGCCAATGACCGCCAACCGCGACCAGCGCCACCGCCGCCAACGCGTGCAGGTCCATCAACCGAAACCACAGTAACGCCGCCAGCGAACGCGGGAGCGGCATGGCGAAATAGCGGCTCATCAAGACCGGAAAAGAAACTTCGCCGGCGCGCATCGGCAGCAGGTTATTAAACAGGTTATGCAACAGCGTCAGCCTGAGGCAGACCGCGAAGCCGCCGCGCGTCGCTGGGAGGAAATAATCGTATACGCGCACAGCTCGCGCCACGTAGCTGAGCAACGCCAGCCATACCGCCAGCACCAGCGTAGCCGGGGCCAGCGTCCGCCAGGGCGCCAGCAGTTGCGGCCAACCGATGGCCCACTGAACGCCGGCCGCCACCCCCAGCAACAGCGCCAGCCCGACCCAAAAATGGAACCGAGACGACACCCGGTTACATCCGCGGAGGCTTGGCGATTGCCGGCGGCGATGCCCAGCGTTCGATGCAGAGTTGATAACCAATCCAGCCCAGGCAGAACAACGCCAGAATGCGTCGTCCCAGGTCGGTTTGCGGATAACCGGTTTCGTAGTGGATCAGCGCGGTCAGGGCGCAGCCGATCAATAGCAGGGTCATCCAGCGTCGGCCGTTCGGCGTCGCGCCCCAGCGCCAGCGCCGCGCCCAGAACGTCCCCAGCACCGCCGCCAGCCAGCCGCCCGCCGCGCCCGCCAAGATGTCCAATGGCCAGTGGGCCCCCACCACGATTCGCGACAACCCGACCAGAGCCGCCAGACCGAGCAGCGGGAGGGCCAGACGGCGTCGCCATGGTTCGCCGAGATGCAACAGGATCACTCCGGCCAGCGCGAACGCGGTGGTGGTATGGCCGGATGGAAACGCCATGCCGTAGTAGGCTCGACCGATGATGTAAAACTGCTCGCGGGGCAACACCAGCACCGGCCGTTCCACGGCAAGTCCTTCTTTGATTCCCTGCACGAACAGGGTAGCCAGCAATCCGGCCAACAGTGCGGCCCAGACGATCTCCGGCCAGCGCCGCACCACCGACAGGAGCAGGATCAGGGCAATCAGGGCATTGCCCAACAGGGTCACATAGGCCCAGAACAAATCGCCGGTCCAGCCGTTCATGCGGTTGAGCGCCAGGAACAGCGGTTGGTTGGCTTGCAGGATCAGCACCGCCAGCAGACCGGCCAGCGCCGCCAGCGGCAGATCCCAGTACCAGGGATTCCAGGAACGGTTCGCGGCGCGTTCGTAAAAATTCATGGGATCGTGGAGTTCATGGTTGGGTCATCTGTCGGGAAAGCGTTGGCCGGCGGAGCTGACTCCGGCAACCATCGAACCAACGCGAGGCCGTGGCGCTGATAGAGCAATTCATAATCCCCCAAAGCCGGCAGCTTCGCGGTTTTGGTGAAGACCAGATCGCCCGGACGCGGGTCGCGCCGTTCGGCGATTCGGCCGCTGTAGACGCTGAAGCTGGGCAGGTTGACGCCCCACATCACCGGCGTTGGCGAACGCTGGGCGGCCAGCAGGCCGGCCTCCTTGACCGGCTGCTGTAAAACGGCGGCGACCGTCGGCAACACTTGCAGGGAGACCAAGGTTACCAGCACCAACCCACTGACGCCCATTTTGTAGGCCGGTGGGATGCGTCGCTCGCGCATGAAATAGCCGGTCAACGCCAGCGCGGCCACCAGCAACCCATAGTACCAGGGCGTAAATTCCAGACCCGCCAACTGGGCGCTCGCCAAGTCGTCCCGGACCTGCGGCAGCGCGAAGTGGACCAGTCCCGGCAGCGCCAGCAGTACGCCCAAAAACAGGAGTTGCGGCAGCAGCAGCCAGCCGGCGGGACCGGGTCGCTCCGCGTCCAACTCCATGGCCATCAGCACGAACAGACCGGTGAAGCCGTAAATCAGATAATGCGGCAGCTTGGTGGCGGCCAGCGAAAAGAACACCAGCACGAAAACGAACCAGAGCAGCAGATAACGGACCAGCGGCTCGGCGAACCTGGCGCGGCTTCGAGCCAGCACGCGCAGCAACACGGTGGTGTAGGGCAGCACCCCGACCAGCAGCACCGGCAGGTAATACCACCAGCCGCCGCCATGGCCCTCCAGCGGTTGCTGGAAGCGGCCCAGGTTGTGCCGCAGGATGAAGCCCTGCAAGAACCCCGGGCCGTCCCGCAGCGATAGAGCGACATACCAGGGCAGGGCGATCAGCGCGAACACCGCCCAGGCGCGCCAGTCGGTCGCCAGGCGCCACCAAATTCGCCACTCGCCCCGGCTGCCGCAATACAGCAGGCTGACCGCCGCCGGAATCGCCACCGCCACGGGACCCTTGGTCAGGAATCCCAGACCCATCGTCGCCGCGGCGACATACAGCCAAAGTCGCCGCTCCTCGCGCAGGTAGAGATACAGGCTCAACAGACTGGCCGCCAGCCACAGGTTGAGCAGTGCGTCGGCGGTGGCCGCCTTGCCGATCACCGTCACTCCCAGCGACGTCGCCATCAGCAGCGCCGCCAGCAGCGCCCGGCCGGTGTCGGCGATCCGGCGGACGAAGCCGAAAATCAGCAGCGCCCAGGCCGTGGACGCCAGCGCCGAGGGTAGACGGAAGGCGAATTCATTGACACCGAATAGCCCCACGCTGGCCGCTTGCAGCCAATAGCTCAGAATCGGCTTGTCGTAGCGCGGCTGACCGTGCAGGCTGGTGGACAGAAAATCGCCGCGCAGGAACATCTCGCGGGTCGCCTGGCCGAACGCGCCCTCATCCAGGTCGAACAGCGGCGCGGCGGCGAG
>JAWOHQ010000305.1:0-2645 GCA_046485105.1 Candidatus Competibacteraceae bacterium
CGACCGACGACCGGACTACCGGCAGAGCACCCTGACGCGAACGCTGGAAGTGCCGCCGGACCTGACTTCGTCCACCATCGACGACACGCTGGTGGTGCCGGAGATCGATCCGGCCGGTTCGGCCAGCTTGTCGGCCTACGCCCAAGAGCGCGGTACTGGACCCCAGGTTCGAACCGCGGCGGCGGTGCTGCCGCCGCAACCGGGCATCACCATGGGACAGGACGGCGACCGACGCTGGCTGGTGGTCGCGGCGCCGCCGGAACAGGTCTGGCCGCGAGTACGGGAGTTCTGGACCAGCAACGGTTTCAATCTGAAGCGCGAAGACCCGACCATCGGCATCATGGAAACCGACTGGCTGGAAAATCGGGCGGATATTCCCGAGGATGGCATTCGCCGGGTGCTCAAGCGCTTTCTGGACATGGCTTACTCGGCGCCGACCCGCGACCGGTTCCGGGTCCGCCTGGAGCGAAGCCTGGATGAAAAGAGCACCGACATCTACCTGAGTCACTCCGGCGTGGAGGAAGTGGCGGTCGGGGGAACCAGCGCCAGCGCGACCAATACCTTCATCTGGCAGCAACGGCCACCGAGTCCGGAGCTGGAGGCCGAGATGCTCAATCGGCTGATGGTTTATCTGGGCGCATCGGAGCGGCGCGCGGAAACGCAACTGGCTCGGACCGAAACACCGACGACTGGGCCGCGCTCGCGCCTGGTCGAGCAGGGCGGCGAGACCCGCCTGATCATCGACGAAGAGTATTCCCGCGCCTGGCGTCTGGTGGGGCTGGCTCTGGATGGCGGCAATTACGCGGTCGAGGAACAGAGCCGCGGTCAGGGCCTATACGTGGTCGAGTACCGCGATCCCTTGCAGGACAATCAGCAGTCGGGCGAGGGCGGGTTTTTCTCCCGGCTGGCCTTTTGGCGCGGCGAGCCGGAAGCCCCGCCGCCGGGAACCCGTTACCGGGTGCGCTTGGCGGGTCAGGGCCAGCAGACGGTCGTGGTGGTTCGCGACGCCGATGACCGGCCGGTTGATTCAGCCAGCGCCCGGCAGGTGCTGGAAGCCGTGCAGCGAATCATCCAGTGAGTCCAAACCCAAACCCGCGCCGCCGGCGCGGGTTCGGGCTGGGTTGCCGATCGCGAGCACTACTCTGATGGCAAGCGGGCGCATCCGGCCATTACCTCCGCAGTTGATCAGTCAGATCGCCGCTGGCGAGGTCATCGAGCGGCCGGCTTCGTTGGTCAAGGAATTGTTGGAAAACAGCCTGGATGCGGGCGCGACCCGCATCGCGGTCGAAGTGGAGCAAGGTGGAGTCCGCTCGATCCGGGTGCGTGATAATGGTTCCGGCATCCATCCCGACGATCTGACGCTCGCTCTCGCCCGGCATGCCACCAGCAAGCTGGCCTGCTTCGATGATCTTCTGCAAGTCGCCAGCCTGGGCTTTCGTGGCGAGGCGCTGCCGAGCATGGCCTCGGTGGCGCGGTTGACCCTGACTTCCCGGGTCGCCGATCAGGAGACCGGGTGGCGGATCAGCGGTGATGGCGGCATGGTGCTCGGCGATCCTATCCCCGCGCCGCATCCGGTCGGCGCCACGGTCGAGGCGCGCGACCTGTTCTTCAATGTCCCGGCCCGCCGCAAGTTTCTTCGCGGCGAGCGCACTGAGTTCGGTCACATCGAGGACAGCGTCCGCCGCCTGGCCCTGAACCGGTTCGCGGTCGGTTTCAGTCTGTGGCACAACCAGCGGGTCGTGCTGGATTTGGAGCCCGCCGCGGGTCCGGAAGCGGCGTTGCGGCGGGTGGCGCTGCTGCTCGGCCGGGAGTTCGCGGCCGCCAGCCAGTTTTTGGATCGCGCGGAACTGGGTTTGCGGCTGTGGGGTTGGCTCGGCCTGCCGGCGGTGTCCCGCGCCCAGCCGGACCAACAGTACTTCTTCGTGAACAGCCGGCCGGTACGCGATCGAACCCTCGCCCATGCCGTGCGCCAAGCCTATCAGGATATCCTTTATCAGGGTCGCCATCCGGCGGTCGTGCTTCATTTGGAACTGGATCCCGCAGCGGTGGATGTCAACGTCCATCCCGCCAAGCAGGAGGTGCGGTTTCGGGAAGCTTCGTTGATCCACGAATTCGTTCGCCGGACCGTGCAGGCGGCGCTGGCCGAGGCCCGGCCCGGCGTGGCGCCGGCGCCGGTGGTCCACGCCGGCGAACGGTTGGGAGCGAGCGGATTCGCCGGGCAACCGGGCGCGACGCATGAAGCGAACCGCGGACAATCGGGATTGCCGCTGGAAGTCAGGGAACGCCTGGCGGCTTATGGCCAACTGTATGGGTCTGAGCTTTCTTCCGCGCCGGAGTCCTCGGCGTCCTCGGACTCGGTCGCCGCACCGCCGCCGTTAGGTTACGCGCTGGGCCAGTTGCATGGCCGCTACGTACTGGCGGAAAACGCCGCCGGATTGGTGGTGGTGGACATGCACGCCGCCCACGAGCGCGTCCTGTACGAGCGTCTGAAAGCCACGTTGGCGGACGATGGCGGCCTCGCGACCCAGGCGTTGCTGGTCCCAGTGACGCTCGCGGTGGGAGCGCGTGAGCGCCAGTGGGTCGAGGAGCATGAGGCGCTGTTCGCCCGGGCTGGACTCGACGTGGCGGTATTGGGACCGGAGACC
>JAWOHQ010000125.1:0-5710 GCA_046485105.1 Candidatus Competibacteraceae bacterium
AAATCCAGTTTGATTCGCGCCATGCCTGTCTCGACCTCAATGAAAAATCCGCTTTTCAACGAGAATGTTACGTCGGCCACCGCATCACGGAACGGTGGGTGGTCCAACAATTGTAAACGATTATGCAGCAAAATCGGACCGCGCGCCTTGACCGGGGGCGGTGCGTCAGGAAGCGGAACGCCAGCGGGCGGCACGGGAGTATCAGAGGGCGGAACAGGAACGCCAGCGGGCCGAGCGGCTGGCGGCGCAATTGCGAAAACTGGGTAGCGAGCCGGAAGAGTGATAGGTGTTCCCGCGCTCAACCAACGAATCTCTGCGCGGACTCCAGGACGGTCGTCACTTCCACCGCCCGCTCGTGACAAAAGCGAGCCATTTCCCCGTGCCCCAATTTTTCCCAATAGCCGCCGACCTCCTCCAGGGCTTTCAGGTACCGGTCGCGCAGGCGGTCGCGGACCGTGTGCGCCCAGGCGTCGGCGTCCGGCCCCAGAAACGGGCCGCCGTAGGCGCGCAGCAGCGCGTGCGTCTGGGCCGTCAGCGCCGCCGGCGCGGGCGCGCCGTTCGCCCTCCGCGCCCGGGTCTGGGCGATGCAGTGCTCCAGATGCCAGACATCCACCCAGCAGTAACGCGGATTCAGAAACAGGCGCCCTTCCCGGAGGAGCAGGGCGGCTTCGTGACCCAGCAACCGGCGCAGGCGGTGGAGCGTCGTCGCCAGGGCCTGCCGCGCCGCGTCGCCGTCGGCCTCCGGCCACAGCGCGTCGGCGACGCGCGTCTGGCTGACTTCCCGTCCGCCCAGGGCGATCAGCACCTTGAGCAGTTCCAGCGGCTTGTGCTGCGCCTTGCGGCTGAAGGTCACCGGCTGGCCGTCCACCTCCAGCGCAAAGCGCCCCAGGGTGTAAATCCGCACCGGCCAGGGCCAGCGCTCCGCTGGAGGGGTGTCCGGATCGGGCGACAAGCCGCGCCGGTCGATCAGGGTCCGCGCGTACTCGACCTCAATGTCGGCGTCCAGCGCCGTCGCGCAGAGCCGGGCCACATCGTTCGTTTTAAAGAAGGGGAAAAAGATGTAGCCCTCCGCGCGCCCCAGCGCGAAGGCCCGGCGCAACAGCCGCAAGCCAAGGGGTTCCCGACCCCAGGCCAAGGCGAATTGCGCGGCGGCCAGGGCGCGCAGGAACGTCCCGATGCGGCTGTGCGTCGCCCGGATCCAGGGGCGCAGGCCCGCCAGGTGGCGCAAGGCCTCCGCCCGCTGGCCCAGGCTGGCTCGCACCTGCGCCAAGCCTAAATGGGCGATGCCGGTGGCTTGATGAAACAAGCGGCGCGACCCCCACAGGGCTTGCTCGAGCATTTCCACGGCTTCGACCCCGCGCCCGGACAGCCAGGCCTCCCAGCCTCGCAGCAGGAAATAATCGGCCAGCTCCAGGGGCCGCAGGGAGGGCAGCATCGTTTCGAACCGCGCCAACGCCGCCCGCCCCTCTTGCAGGCGGCCGGCGCTCAGCTCGGCATGCACGCAATTCACCAACGCAAACCCCCGGAAGAAACCGATGCCTTGCTCGACCGTGTCGGTCCGCGCCGCCTCGGCCAGCGCGAGGCAGTATTGCAAATCCCCTTCGAAATAGTACTGATAGCTGAACTGCCAGCATTGCCAGGCGCTGCGCAGCAGCGGGTCAACCCGGATGACGTCGCCGCGAGTCGCGCGCAGGATCGCGAGGGTCCACGCGGCTCGACCGCGGTGGCCAACGTTGTAGATGTAGTGGAACAATAAGGTATTCAAGGAGAACAGATAGAGATCCGGCGGGCAGTCGGTCTGCAACAGCCGCAGGATGCGCCGCTCCCATTCGGCGAATTCCGGGTGCTCCGGCCGCGTCAGGACCATCAGGCTAAACACCCCGCAAGCCACCCGCGTCTCCAGCGCTCTGGAGGGAAACCGCGGGTAGCGGATGCGCAAGCGCTCGAATTCCACCAGCCAGGCTCCGGCGGCTTTAAAGTTATCCCAGGCCAACCCATAGGTCTCGACAATCGCCGACCATGCCAGCCACAGGCCGGCGACTTCCCCGCCGCGCTTGAAACGACGGTAGGCCCGGACCAGCGTGGTCCGGGCGGCGACCGGGTCGCGGAGTAACTGACACTGTCCCTCCCAGAACAACAACCAGGGGGAATTCTCGCGAACCGCCGGCGGAAAATAGGCCAGCCAGGCTTCCAGGATCTGGCCGCGCCCCTGGTGGAGCAGCACGGACGCCTGGTGGTCGACCAACCGGCCGAGCGCTTCCCAGTCGCCGAGCGCTTGCCACAATTCGACCGCCGCGCTGAATTCGCCGGCGGCTTCGAGCAGCACCGCCGCCCGATGCTGGTCTTGCGCGCGTTCCGCGGCGCTGAACTGTTCGCGTCCCTCCTTCAGGAGAAATTCGCGGAACAGTTGGTGATATTGGAAGACCCTGATCTGGACCGCGGACTCGGGATCGGCGGCTTCTCCCTGGAACGTGAAGCAGTGCCGCCGCACGAGGCCGTTCAACACGGCTTCTCCCTGGTCCCCGCCGGTCAGGCGATCGGCCATGGCGGCGGTCATCTTCGGCAACAGGGCGGTTTTGTGCAGAAAGGTTTGCAGCGCCGGGGCGGTCTGGCGCCAGACCTCGGTGGCGAAGTAGTCGAAAATCGGCTCGACGTCCTTTAGTGAGGGCCGGGTCTGGCACGGTCGGCCCCCCCGCAACAGCAGCGTCAAGCCGGCCACCCAGCCCTGCGCCCACTCGTGCAACGGCCGCACCTCGGCCGCGGTCAGGCGGCGGTCGGGCGGCATCTCGGCCAGGCCCTCGGCCTCCGGCAGGGTCAGGCGCAATGCCTCGACGCCGAGGGTCGCCAGTTGCCCGTACAGGTGCGCCCGGGCCAGCGCCGGTGGCGGTTCTCCCCGACTGGTGACCACGCACCGCACTCCGTCAGGCAGGTGGGCCAGGATCTCCGCCAGCGCCGCGTGCAACGGCGCCGCCGCCGGCAGAACGGCGGGGTAGTCGTCGAACAGCAGCAGGAACGGGGGACGGAGCCGCGAGCCTAGAATCCGCGCGTAGCGCCGGATCAACGCGGCCAGGTCGTCTTGATAGGTCGGGCTCGGCAGCGGCAAGGGGGGATCGGCGTGGCCCCCGCCGACCGCGATCTCGAGGTAGTGGAAAAACGTGGCCAGATCGGCGTCGTCTTCGTCGAACTGATACCACAGGTGGGGCATCCCCCGCGCCTCCACGTAGCTCGCCGCCAGCGTCGTCTTGCCGTAACCCGCCGGCGCGCCGATCCAGACGCAGGGCCAGGCGGCGAGTTCGTCCAGTTGCTGGAACAACCGTTCGCGCGGATAGGTCACCGGCAACCGGGGCCGCCGCACCTTGGCCAGCACGGCGGGAGGCAGGGGATGGTCCGCTGCTGGCTGTTCCACGGTCGGGGACCTCGGCGAAGGAAGGGTTCTACTTGGTGGTTCTGAGGATTGCAAAAAACAAGCCCATAATCCCTCTGGCAAGCATGGAAATAACAAGGCGTCTGCACGACCTCCAGCAATTTAACTTATTAAAAAATAAAATAAAAAATAAATTCCCTCTCCCGCTTGGGGGAGAGAGAGTTTCGTACTGTCTCTAAAAGCCGCGCGACCGCACCGCAACCCTTTCATTTTGAAACGCCGACCGTTCGATGCGTTTCATTTTGAAACAACCCTGCCGAGGCGTTCTCGCGCCGCCCCCGATCGCGGCGCGAGCCCCTGCGCAGGTCTCAGACCGCCGCGTGTGCTTCCTTGCTCTTTCGAGCGGAGCCTCTCAATCCGTAACCCATCGGTAAGCCCCTTTCGTGCAAAGTAAGGCCATGGCTGCCAGCGCCACGTTCTGGCGGCATGGCCAAATGAGTTCATTAACGGGAGGGGAGGACACGGCGTCATGACCGCGAACGCAACACTCGAGGGGGCAGCTTGTTCAAGCCGACCCCAGCGACCCGAAGCCGGGGGCAGTGACTGTATTCGCCCACTGGTGTTGGACGTCTGTGGCCGATACGGCGGGGGGCAAATCCTTTGCATGAAGTGCAGACACGGAAGACTGGGCCATGATCGGCAGGATGCGGGCTGTGCCGTTGAAAGGGAATTTGGTGGCAACGGCACGGCCAACCCCGTCCAATGGGCACTGGACCATAGATTCAGGCAAAAACCGCCCGGTGGGGCTTCCCAGGCTGAAGAGGCCGGTGTCGATATCGTCGTGCATACGGTACTCGACGATCTTCATCTGCATGCGCCGGCGCTGGTTGAGTCGGCCCTCCAGCGACTCCGCCCGCATGGCATCCTCATGATCGCGCTGCCGGCTCGTGGTGACTGGGAGACCTTGTGGAGCACCGTGCGCGTTTGGTGGGCGCGGCGGTGTGGTGGCCACGCACAATTCTGGTCGCGGCAGCGGCTGAGCGCGCTCCTGGAATCCCACAGCTTCAAGATTTTGGAAACCGTCAAAATCAAAAGCCTCTCCGGGCAGGGGCAAGCGATTGTCCTGGTCGCCCGCAAAACTGGCCCATCGCATCCCGCTCACGCAACAAGGCGAATCAGCGCGGTGTAGTGCTGGAGCTTTTCCCCAAAGGCGGGTGCGGGCTGATGCCCTGCCCGCCGTATCTTTTTCTTATTGCTTGATATTTTTATCGAGGAACGTATGAAGAGGACTCTGATACTCCCGCTGGCATCGATCGTGCTGGCCAGCGTCAGTTCGACGTCGAGCCCATCGTGATCCCCGCGGGGATCTATAAGGAACAACATGCGCCGCAGAACTCCGTCGCCTTCTGGAATTTTGGCATCGCCCACGAGGACCTCCCGGACGACTTCGTTTACGAGTTGATGAAGCTGACCTTGGATCACCCGGAACTGATGCAAACCATCCATCCCTCGGCCAGGGAAATGCGCGCCGAGAACCTGGATCACAATCGCTTCGTCTGGTTTCATCCCGGCGCGGTGCGCTACTATCGCGAACGGGGATTCACTGTGCGGGAGGATGTGCTGCCCCCGGAGATGCGCGGCGAGTAGCACAAACCATCTGGGATCGCTATATCATTAGCCCGGCAACCGGTCGACCGCGCCGGCCAGATGCTGACGCTTCCCAGGAGATACCCGATGCTGATCGATTACGACCTGCCGCTGTGGCGGCCACCGTCCGAGGCAGACAGCTTTATTTTGCAAGTCACGCTGGGCTGTAGCTTCAACCGGTGCAGCTTCTGCTCGATGTACCGGACCAAGCACTACGCCGTGCGCCCGCTGGAAGAGGTTCGGGAGGAAATCCGGGCGATGGCGCGAGCCGATCCCGGCGTGCGCCGGGTGTTTCTGGCCGACGGGGACGCCCTGGCCGCGCCGACCGAACACCTGCTCGCCGTGCTCGATATCCTGCACGCCACGTTTCCCCGACTGGAACGGGCGTCCAGTTACGCCCTGCCGGCCAATCTGCTCAAGAAGTCGGTGGACGAACTCACCCGGCTCCGGGAAAACGGCTTGACCCTGTTGTATTACGGCATCGAGACCGGTTCGGTGGAGCTGCTCAAGCGCATCACCAAGGGCGCGACGCCGGAGGCGATGGTCACTGGGTTGACCAAGGCCAAACAGGCTGGCCTGCGGATTTCCGCTACGATGATTCTCGGGCTCGGCGGCCAGACCTACTGGCGGGAGCATATCGACGCCACCACCGATCTGGTGAACCGGGTGGAACTCGATTATCTGTCCACCCTGCAATTG
>JAWOHQ010000204.1:0-10308 GCA_046485105.1 Candidatus Competibacteraceae bacterium
CGACGATCGCCCCGCTCACCCCCCAACACCAGCGCGGGGCCGCCATCAGGCGAACCACCGTTCTTCGCCGGTCCCAAAGACATTTTCCACGCAGCGTCCGCACAATTCCGGGTGCTCGGCGTTCTGGCCCACATCCGCGCGGTGATGCCAGCAGCGCACGCATTTGGCATGAGCGCTGGGGGTCACCCGAACCGCCAGCGTTCGACCGTCGACCTGGCTTTCCACGGCCTCCGCCGGTCGCGCTGCCAGCGGGCGCACCCGGGCGTAAGAGGTGATCAGGAAAAAGCGCAGTTCGTCGCCGATCCGCCCCAAATCCGCCGCCAGTTCACCATCGCAGTACACGTCCACTTCCGCGTCCAGCCCGGAACCGATCCCGCCCGCGACCCGCAGATTTTCCAGCTCCTTACTGATCGCTTCGCGCACCGCAATCAGCCGTTCCCAGTAGGCGGCATCGAGCGACTCGCCGTCGCCAACCGCGAATAATCCATCATACCAAGTGGTTAAGAACACCGACGGACCCCGTTCGCCCGGCAGATATCGCCAGAGTTCCTCGGCGGTGAAGCTGAGGATCGGCGCCAGCCAGCGGGTCAGCGCTTCCAGAATATGATACATGGCGGTCTGCGCCGAACGCCGGGCGACGCTGTCGCGACCGGTGGTGTACTGGCGGTCCTTGATGATGTCCAGATACAGGCTGCCGAGATCCACCGAACAGAAGTTGTGAATTTTCTGGTAGATCGGGTGGAACGCGTACTGGTCGTAGGCTTCCAGAATCTCGTCCTGTAAACGTCGGGCGCGATCCACGATCCAGCGGTCCAGGGCCAGCATCCGCTCCGGTGGCACGCAATGACTCGCCGGATCGAAGCCGCTGAGGTTGGCCAACAAAAAACGAGCGGTGTTGCGCATTCGCCGGTAGGAATCGGCCATGCGCTTGAGAATCTCGTCGGAGACGTTCATTTCGCCGCGATAGTCGGTCGCCGCCACCCACAATCGCAGCACGTCGGCGCCCAGCGCATTCACCACCTTTTGCGGAGCGATCACGTTGCCCAGCGACTTGGACATCTTGCGGCCCTGGGCGTCCACGGTGAAGCCGTGAGTCAACAGGCCCTTGTAGGGTGCGACCCCGCGCATCGCCACCGAGGCCAGCAGCGAGGACTGGAACCAGCCGCGATGCTGGTCGGAGCCTTCCAGGTACAGATCGGCGGGGAAATACAGTTCCGGGCGGCGTTCCAGTACCGAGGCGTGAGTGGTGCCGGAATCGAACCACACGTCCAGAGTATCGGTCATCTTGAGGTAATCGCTCGCTTCCGGCCCCAGCAGTTCCGCGGGGTCCAGATCGAACCAGGCGTCGATCCCGCCCCGTTCGATGCGTTGCGCCACCTGTTCCAGCAACCGCAACGTGTTCGGATGCGGCTCGCCGGTGCGCCGATGGACGAACAGGGCGAGCGGCACGCCCCAGGACCGCTGGCGGGACACGCACCAGTCGGGTCGATTTTCCACCATGCCCCGCAGCCGCGCCTCGCCCCAGTCCGGGGTGAAACGCACCTTACGGATGTCTTCCAGGGCGCGGGCGCGCAACCCGTGCAGATCCATGCCGATGAACCATTGCGGGGTGGCGCGGAAGATAACCGGGATTTTATGCCGCCAGCAGTGCGGGTAGCTGTGACGGAGTCGAGCGGCCCGCAACAGGCGGCCGTGGGCCTTGAGCGTATCGATCACCCGTTCGTCGGCGGCGAGCACGTGCAGCCCGGCGAACAGCGGCGTCTCGGGTAGGAATCGGCCATCCGGCCCGACCGGGTTCTCCACCTTCAGCCCGTAGCGGGAGCCGACGACGTAGTCTTCCTGACCGTGGGCGGGGGCGGTATGCACCGCGCCGGTGCCGGCTTCGGTGGTGACGTGATCGCCGAGAATGATCGGAACTTCCCGAGAGTAGAACGGATGCTGTAACGCCAATCCTTCCAGGTCGGCCCCTGGTCCGTAGGCGATCACCTGATAATGCTCCACCTGCCAGCGGGCCAGCGAGTCCCGCAACAACGGCTCGGCGACCACCAGCCGCTCCGAGCCACGGTCGGTCTCAACCTGCGCCACCACATACTCGAACCCTGGATTGACCGCCACCGCCTGGTTGGCTGGCAGCGTCCACGGAGTGGTGGTCCAGATCACCACCGACAGCGGTCCCTGGCCGGTGTGACCTTCAACATGCCGCAGCCGCGCCAGCAACGCCTCCGAATTGGCCACCGGGAAACGGACATCGATGGCCAGCGCGTCGCGGTCCTCGTATTCGACCTCGGCCTCGGCCAGCGCCGAACCGCAGTCGGTACACCAGTACACCGGTTTGGAGCCGCGGTACAGATGGCCGTTGGCGACGATCCGCGCCAGCGCGCGCACGATGTCGGCCTCGACGCGGTAATCCATGGTCAGGTACGGATGGCTCCAGTCGCCCAGTACGCCGAGGCGCTGGAAATCCGCGCTTTGACTGGCCACCTGCTCGGCGGCGAAGGCCCGGCAGGCATCGCGGAACGTGCGGGCGTCGACCTTGACCCCGACCTTGCCCAGCTTCTTCTCCACCACCTGTTCGATGGGCAAACCGTGACAGTCCCAACCCGGCACGTAGGGCGCGTCGAAGCCGCTCAGGGTTTTGGACTTCACAATCATATCCTTGAGCACCTTGTTGACGGCGTGGCCGATGTGAATGACTCCGTTGGCGTAGGGAGGACCATCGTGCAGCACGAACTTGGGCCGTCCGGCGTATTCGGCGCGCTGGCGGCGGTACAGGTCCAGTTCCCGCCAGTGGCGCAGCAGGTCCGGCTCGCGCTTGGCGAGGTCGGCCCTCATGGGGAAAGCGGTCTGGGGCAGGTTGAGAGTGTCTTTATAATCAGCCACGGTAAACCTCTAAAAACCGGTGCGAGAACGCCCCTCTCCTTCTGGGAGCAGGGGTGGGAGTAAGGGACTCTCCTCGCCTCGTGGGAGAGGGATGGGATGCGGAGGGATTCGAATGCCTCGCGCCGCGAAATAGATCCGAGCGGCGTGTTCGTCCCGCTGGATCTGCCGCCGCAGAGCGTCCAGCGACTCGAAGCGCTGTTCCGGACGCAGGTAGTGCAGGAAATCCACCTTGACCTGCTGGCCGTAGAGATCGCCCTGAAAATCCAGCAGATGGACTTCCAGTTGCGCGCGGGTTCCTCGGACGGTGGGACGATGGCCGATGTTGGCGACGCCGGGCCAGAGTTGCAACCCGGGGCCGCTGGCCAGCACCGCGTAGACGCCGTAAACCGGGGTGACGCGCCGGAGCAAGTGAATATTGGCGGTCGGAAAGCCGAGGGTGCGGCCGACCTGATCACCATAAGCCACTCGCCCGCACATGTCGTAGGACCGGCCGAGCAATCGGGCCGCCAGTTCCAGATTTCCTTGGCCGAGCGCTTCTCGGACTCGGGTGCTGCTGACCCGCTCGCCGTCCAGGATATGGCTGTGGGTGTTGGCGACCTCGAAGCCGTACCGCTGGCCGGCCTCGACCAGCATTTCGAAGTCGCCGACGCGGCGGTGGCCGAACCGGAAATCATCGCCGACCACCAGATAACGGATGCCCAGGCGCTCGACGAGCAGGTCTTCGATAAATGCGTGCGCCGGCATCGCCGCCAACAGGCGGCTGAATTTCAGGCACAGCGCCCGTTCGATACCCAGCCCATCCAGCGCCAGCAGCTTTTCCCGCAAGCGCATCAGGCGGGCGGGCGGCACGCTGCGACCCGCGAAGAATTCCTGGGGCTGCGGCTCGAAGGTGATCGCCAATCGGGGCCGGCGCAGCCGCGCCGCCTGCTCGGCCAACTGGGCGAAAATCAGCCGATGCCCGAGATGCACGCCATCGAAGTTGCCGATGGTGGCGACGCACCCGCGATGATGGGGACGGAGATTGTGCTGACCGCGAATCAGTTCCATCTTTAGCTTGGAGCGCCGCGCTTAATCCCGAATCCGCACCGCCAGCACGTCGCAGGGCGCGCCGTGCAGCACGGCGTTCGCGGTCGAGCCCAGCAGCAGCGCCAAACCATGGCGGCCGTGACTGCCGATCACGATCAGGTCCACGTCCTGCTGGCGGGCCATGTCGAGGATGCCCTCCTTGGTGGAAGGCGCGTTGACCACCCAGGTTTCGGCCACTTCCAGTTCCAAGCGCCGCGCCAGATCCCCAAGGGCGTTCCGGGCTTCCCGCAACAGCGCTTCATCGGGCAAATCCGGCAGTACCGGCAACAACTCGTAGCCGCCGCCCAGCATGACGTTCACATCCTCAATGACGTGAATCATGCTCAACCGCGCTCCACATTTTCGAGCGACGTCCTTGGCGCGTTCCCCAACCTGTAGCGCGTCGTCGGAAAAATCGGTGGCGAACAGAATGTGTTGGTACGTCATGGCCACACCTCCCAAACCGCTCGGCGAACACGGCGTTTGGATAAAAATCAGGAAAAGGGGAACCGGCCTGTAAGCCGGGTTCTGTCGAGGACGGCCATTCATCTGCGACGTCTGTCGCCAGACGCCTGTAGCGACCTACCCGGGAGCCGTGCGGACCACACGTCGACGCCCCCCTATTTGGTCTTGCTCCGGGCGGGGTTTACCGTGCCGCGTCTGTTGCCAGCCGCGCGGTGCGCTCTTACCGCACCTTTTCACCCTTGCCGGTTCCCGCGAGCGGAAACTTGGGCGGTTTGTTTTCTGTGGCACTTTCCGTAGGCTTGCGCCCCCCAGGCGTTACCTGGCGCCCTGTCCTGTGGAGCCCGGACTTTCCTCCATACCGCAACGCGATACAGCGACCGTCCAGCCGGTTCCCAGCCCTAGTGTCTCCCTCCACGCGGCGCTTGGCAAGCCTGGTGGAACACGCTATTCCGCTTCTCGCCGGTCTCCCAGCGCCAACGCTAGATCGTATAACGATTTCTTGCGCAGGCCGGTCAGCCTGGCCGCTACCGCCACCGCCCGGCTGGGCGGGAGCTCCACCGACAGCGCCATCAGCAGCCGCCGATTTTCCGGGGTGTCCACCACGCTCGCCGCCGGCGCCCCCTGCGCCACCAGCACGAATTCGCCCCTGGAGCGGTTGGGATCGGCCGCCAGCCAGGCAGTGAGTTCGCCCAAGGTCGCGCCATGAATCTCCTCGAACCGTTTGGTCAACTCGCGGGCGACCACCACCGGGCGTTCGACGCCGAAGATCGTCGCCAGATCGGCTAGCGTGTCGGCAATCCGGTGGCTGGCTTCGAAGAACACCAGGGTGCGCTCCTCGGCCGCCAGCGCCTGCAGGCGCACGCGGCGGGCATTGGTTTTGGCGGGTAGAAAACCCTCGAACACGAAACGGTCGGTCGGCAGTCCGGACACCGCCAACGCCGCCAGCACGCTGCTCGGTCCCGGCACCGGAACGACCTTCAAGCCCTGTCGGCGCAGTTCGCGCACCAGCGGAAAGCCCGGATCGCTGATCAGCGGGGTACCGGCATCGGCAACCAGCGCCATGGCGTCGCCGTTCCGCAAACGGGCGACGATGGAGTCCAAGCGGGCGCGTTCGTTGTGTTCGTGCAGCGACAGCAACGGCGTGTCGATGCCGAAATGGCGCAGCAATTGTCCGGTATGACGGGTGTCCTCGGCGGCGATGCATGCGACTTCCCGCAGCACGCGCAACGCCCGGGCGGTGATGTCTTCCAGATTCCCGATCGGCGTCGCCACCACGTATAGCACGCCGGATTCGACGGTCATGGTCTCTCCCTCCTCAAAACACCCACATCGAACCATCCCAGAGCGGGTGGCCGCTCTGGAAGGCCGACCGAAACCCGTTGGGCTCCCCAACTCCACTTCGCGTAAATTCGACTATGATATTGAAAAGCCGACAACCCCAACCGAGGACTCATGGTCATGGCACGCAGCAGAACAGTGGCCGTCTACACCGGCGAGGAACTGGGCCGCTACGGATTCGACGATCACCCCTTCGGCGAAGATCGTCTGCACGCCTTTTGGGACGAAATGCACGTCCGGCATTTCGACTACCAGGTGCGCGTGCTCCATCCCACCATGGCGACTGAGGAACAGATCAAGTTGTTCCATACCGACGATTACCTTGAGAAAGTCAAAATCTACTCGGAACGGGGCGAGGGTCTGCTGGATTATGGCGATACGCCCGCCTACAAAGGCGTGTTCGAGGATGCTTCGTTTGTGGTGGGCGCCGTCATCGACGCCACGCGCCGGATCATGGAGAACGAAGTGCGGCGGGTTTTCGTACCCATCGCCGGCCTGCATCACAGCATGCCCGACACCGCCGCCGGCTTTTGCGTGTTCAACGATGTCGGTGTGGCCATCAAGATTCTCCAGCAGGACTACGGCTTGGAGCGAATCGCCTACGTGGACATCGATGCCCATCACGGCGATGGGGTGTTCTATCCGTTCGAATGCGATCCGACCGTCATTTATGCCGACATCCACGAGGATGGCCGCTATAACTTTCCGCAGAGCGGCTTTCCGCACGAAGTCGGCAAGGGTCCGGCCAAGGGTCGCAAGCTCAACATTCCGCTGCTGCCGCTGTCCGCCGACGACGATTTCCTAATGATGTGGGACAAGGTCGAGGATTTCCTGCGCCAGTGGCAACCCCAGTTTGTATTGATGAACTGCGGCGCCGATGGCCTGAATGGCGACCCGTTGTCCCACCTGCACTACTCGACCCGCGTCCACAGCCGCGCCGCGCGCGGTTTGTGCCAGATCGCCGAGGACTTCGCCGACGGGCGCATCCTCGCGGTCGGTGGCGGCGGCTACGACCTGCGCAACATCAGCAAGGCCTGGACCGCCGTGGTGGACGCCTTCCTGGAAACGCCGATGCGGTGAAAACAACTTGAAACCGACCGGTATCCCGGCTTCATCACCCAGTCGAAACTGATAAGACAGCAGGGCTTGGAGCGCTTCAGGGGAACCCAGAAGCCGTATAAAACCAACTCGTTGATTTGTATGACCGTGGAGCCGGCTGGAAGCCGGCTCCACGTCAAATCTTTCTTAAGGGGTGGTCGGTTAGTTCCTCCTGCCCTACATCTTGTTGTGTAGCCGCCAATCGTAACCATGGATGAGATTTTTCTCGGGCACCTGGTCGGTCACGGCGATCTGTTCCAGTAAACGGCGAAAGACGAGTCCCCGGCTGCGAGAGGTACGGCGATTAAAGCGGAAGGTGAATTCTTCCAGATAAAACTGTAAGTGCTCATCCGATACCGAGCCTTGGTGGGTCCCCAGAATCCAGCGCTTCAGCAGACTGGCCATGCGGTGAACGCCTGGCATAGCGATAGGTGCTGGATCGCCTGAGGAATTTAGAATGATACGCTCATGGACATAGCCACTCTCGGCTAAGTTAGACTGCTGCTTTGGAAATAGAGCCAAAAAAATAAGACGCTACCCTTGCCTTTCAAGCATTGTGGATACTTGGGTCTTGTTCGCCAATGTCTTTTGGCCGGCCAATAATGGATGATGTTTTTATATGCTTGGGTGCTTTGAATTTGTCGATATCAATCTCTTCAGATAAAAAGAACTTGAGTAGCGATTTATCTTGGAACCTACAGGTTTGTGCGATTCCAAGCAACAGCAGATACTGGGGGGCAACCTTTTTGAAAAACGTCCCGGAGATCTTCCTTTGCACCGCCAAGTGCCTGAGGGCATTTTCTGCTGTGTTATTGTGCCAAGGAATACCATCTAACTCAAGGAAAGTGAAAAGGCTGTCTCTGTAGCGTTGAAAACGCTTTTGATACTTAGCAGCCAACTCACAACTACTAGGTTCCTTATCAATATTATCTTGATAAAATCGACCAACACACTTGCTAAACTTGCTGAGATGCCATTTTTTCAACCCATATTTCTTTTCCGCCTCAAAGATAGGTATGAGCAGATTCTTCACCTCACTAACAAATGCTTCATATACACGGTTGTATGGATCATTCCAAAGGTCATTGTTAAGATCTCGAATGAGGTGGACCAAACATTTTTGTTGTCTGCAGGTGATGGCATCGTAGCCTCCGTAGAAATCGGAAATCAGTACGCCTTTATAACCTGATAAAAACTCATGGGCAATAGCCGCCTCTCGCGTCTCAGTTATTCTGAAGACGACGTGTTTCCCGTTGGTGAACACCCAGACATAATGATCGACCCCTTGAACGTTGATGGGTGTCTCATCAGCGTGGATAAAAGGGCTTTCCAGAAGGCGTTGAATTGACAATTTTTCGGTCGTAGCATAGTAGTTAAAAAAATACTTGATAAAATTTATTAGGGTTTGATCACTGGTACGCTCATTAAAAATATCCTCCATTTCTTGGAGGATAATGCGATACGGAAGACGGAGAACTATTCTTTGATAGATGACCCAAGCTTGGAAGGCATGTCCAAAGAATTGACTTCCAAGTTCCTCAATCTTCGGTGGAAAATAATACTTGCGACACTTCTGACAGTAACTTTTCAAGCCAATATATTTTGTCACTGTCTTTCTGCATCCAGTTTTCGTGAACCGTAGGTTAGTTAAAAATTTTTCGGCTACCTTCTCTGATATCTCAAGAGATTCACCGTTATGCTTTGGGCAGGTTCTCTGCGGCGCTACTTCAATGACAGTGTCGGCTTTTGAAGGAACTATTCTTTGATAGGCTTGATGACCTTTCGGTGCTCCCCTTTTCTTCCCCTCGGTCTCTGTGGTGCTTTGTTGTGGCCGGATGCTGACTCGTTTCTTATCGTAGTCAGCATGGGCATATCTGATAATGCTTTGAAAATTTTTGTGAATCTGATGGCCGAGTTCCGTGGCGTGCTGTTTTGGTTGGTCGGCGAAATCAATATTTTTGTGCGCATCAGCATTCGCGATGATCTTTGAAAGTTCCTCCAGCAAGAACCATAGCGCCTCGCAGTCCTCCCGATTGTAAGTGACCAACATTTCCTGGTACTGGCTCTCTCCGATCTCCTCCCAGCGATGTCGCCACACTAGACTTTGGAGTCCAGATGCATCAGGAGCGGTCCAAGAAGCGCCGATAAGTTTCCCTAATTCCTTTAGATTATTTGATCTGGTTGGGAAATACACTTTGCCATAGATACTGGCATTCAAGTTGACCAAACGATTTTTGAGTGCCGTACAATCACTCTGATACTTTTGCGCCAGTCTATCAATCGCTCGCGGTTCATAACTCCCATAGTGATAGATCGGCGCCTCGGGATGTTCATTGATCTTTTGAAGAGCCTCGACCCAGATTCGCTGTTCATCTTCCAGGGTGTTGGCCCAAAAAGAATGATAAGAGCGATTTCCCCGCTCATTGATCAGGAGACCGATCAGGTAATGAAAGTTTTGGTCCGGGATTCCTTCAAAATCGAGAAAAAGCTCTACTTCGCGCCTGAGTAGCGTAGGGAGTTCTTGGATATATATTTTCCCTGTCCTAAGTGCTAAAGCTTGCAACTCAACTTTGAAAGATACTGGGGCCTTGTTCCGTCGCTTCCGACTGCGCCTCGGTTTGAAGATATAGGAGAGTTGCGTGACTGTAAAAATACCTTTTTTGTGATACTTCCGAATTATCTTGGGTGTGACTCGATCCAGCAGGCTCAGATCGTCATCCTTTTCTGCTTGCTCTAAACAGCCCTTCCGAAATTGGCAAGTCGAGCAATTCTTGTTCAAAATCACTGGCGGAGGTGTCGATGGCGAACTGCCTGTCCATTGTCTCAACGACTTGACCATTGGCATCAGTGTTCGATTAGCGGATTCCATCCCCACTTTGTGCGCATGGCCGTCCGCTCCCACGATGGTTCCGGCTGTAGGTAGGTGATCTTGCAATTGCCCGAGCACATATCCGATAAACAAGAGGGCGAGCTTCTGCTCCTTCATGACCTGATGCGTTCCGACAACGATCATCGGCTCGTAACCATGACTGCTGAGAGATGAACCACGATGCGCTTTCTTGAGTACATCGCATTCAGCAGATAAATCGTGGAACTGGAGTGGGACTTGCAGAAGAACATCCTCGCCGCTCAAAAGGTCAGCAGCGTTACCAACGCTCACACCAGGGTGTTCTTGCTCGATGCGATTCAGATAGTTGATGCGGTTTCGGTAAGCTTTTTCTTCAAGCAAACGCACGTACTCGTGGGGCATTCCCTGATCTTCCGAGCGAAGAAGAAGAAATGCTTTCCGTGGGCACTGTGAATATGCGACAACAGCTTCAAGAGTAATAATTTTCGTCTCCAGTCGGCTTCATGCCGATCTGCTTCTTTCCGTGAACGCCAGCCATACAGAAAACGTGCCCTAAAACTTTGCTCCATCTCGGATACGTTTGTCTGACGGTAGACCAAGGATGGAACATCCTC
>JAWOHQ010000272.1:0-8655 GCA_046485105.1 Candidatus Competibacteraceae bacterium
GCGCTCTGATCATCGCGCGCTTGGCGCAAGTTATTGCCGAACGGAAAGTTCAGGGTGGATTGCGGCGGGTTTTATTGATGCAATCCAAACGGTTGCAGTATTTGGCCGAGCGGCGCTATCTCGAATTGGGCGGCGATGCGTCCGTGGAGCGGGAGGATGAGCCAAACCACGGCGACGATGATGGTTGACCCAGAACGATCCCGAATCATGCGGGCGGTCAAAGACCGCGACACCGCTCCGGAAATGACGGTTCGCCGCCTGATTTTCTCCATGGGCTACCGCTATCGGTTGCATCGGAAAGATCTTCCCGGAAAGCCGGATTTGGTTTTTCCCGCCCGCCGCAAAGTCATTTTTGTCCACGGCTGTTTTTGGCACGGACATGATTGCCAGCGCGGTGCTAGAGTTCCCAAAAAAAACCATGAATATTGGGAAAGAAAAATCGCTCGTAACCGCGAACGCGATAGCCAGCATTACGCCGACTTGGAACGTGAAGGCTGGGCTGTTTTGACCCTCTGGGAATGCCAGATCCGGGAAACCGGCGTTTGCGCCGAACGGATTCAAGAGTTTCTGGAAACGGACATCGATCCGCAATGTTGATATGCTGGCCAATCCAGAAGCGCTCGCCGGGTTCGCCGACCGGAGCGAGCTGCGGGAGCGATAGGGATTCGCCTCCCCTTTCGCAAGGGGAGGTTGGAGGGATTTCTCCTAGCCCTGAATCAGCGTGCCGATGCCGGCGTCGGTGAACAATTCCACCAGCACCGCGTGCTCGATCCGCCCGTCGATGATGTGTGCGGCCTTGACCCCACCGCGCACCGCATCCAGCGCGCAGGCGATTTTCGGCAACATGCCGCCGTGGATGACGCCGTCATCGATCAGGGACTGCACCCGCCGGGCGTCGAGGCCCGTCAGCAGATGCCCCTCCCGGTCGAGCACGCCGGTGGTGTCGGTCAGCAGCATCAACTTCTCGGCGTGCAGCACTTCGGCGATTTTGCCGGCCACCAGATCGGCGTTGATGTTGTAGGACTGCCCGTCCGGACCGACCCCGATGGGCGCGATCACCGGAATGAAATTCCCGTGCGTGAGCGTCTCGACGATGGCCTTGTCGATGCTCGCCACCTCGCCGACGTGGCCGATGTCGATGATTTCCGGCGCTTCCAGATCGGGGCTCTTGCGGCTGATGGTGAGCTTGCGGGCGCGGATCAGATCGCCGTCCTTGCCGGTCAGGCCCACCGCGCACCCGCCGTGCCGGTTGATGTTGTTGACGATTTCCTTGTTGACCAGCCCGCCCAGCACCATCTCCACCACATCCATGGTCTCGCTGTCGGTGACCCGCATTCCATCCACGAAGCGACTTTCCTTGCCGATGCGCTTGAGCAGTTCGCTGATCTGCGGCCCGCCACCATGCACTACCACCGGGTTGAAGCCGACCCGTTTCATCAGCACGATGTCGCGGGCGAAACTGTTTTTCAGGTCTTCGTTTTCCATGGCGTGGCCGCCGTACTTGACGACGATGGTTTTGCCGGCGAAACGACGGATATAGGGCAGCGATTCGGTGAGAACGTGCGCCACCTGGGTGGCGGCTTGGGCATCAAGAGCCATAATGGAAGTCAGCCTCTGAATTTCCGAATTTAAAGAGTGAAACGATACCGCTCCGCGATCAACGCCACCAATTGTTGCCCGAGCAGCGTTTTGTCGGCCAGCGGCAGGATTTTTTCCCCACCCTCCCACAGCACATGCAATGCGTTCCGGTCGCTCTCGAACCCACTGCCAGCCACGCCGACCTGATTGGCGGCGATCAGGTCCAGATTCTTGCGCCGACGCTTGTCCTCGGCATGGCGCAGGACCTCGTGGGTTTCGGCGGCGAAGCCGACCGTGAACGGCCGGTGCGAACGCAGTGCGGCGACTTCCGCCAGAATATCGGGGTTGCGCACCAGTTCCAGATGCAAGGTGTCGTGGGTCTTCTTGATTTTTTGGTCTTCGGGCGCGGCGGCGCGGTAGTCGGCCACGGCGGCGGTGGCGATGAAAATCTGCGCTTCCCGAACTCGCCGCAGCACCGCCTCGTGCATCTCGACCGCGCTTTCCACGTCGATCCGCTCGACGCCAGAGGGGGTAGGCAACTGCACCGGACCGCTGACCAGCAGCACCCGCGCGCCGGCCGCCGCCGCCGCGTCGGCCACGGCGAAACCCATTTTTCCCGTGCTGCGGTTGCTGAGGAAGCGCACCGGGTCCAGCGCCTCGCGGGTGGGACCTGCGGTGATCAATACGGTCAGGCCTTGCAGGTCGTGCGGGGCGAGCGGCTCGTTCGGCGGCTCGGCGCGCCATTGCGCCGCGCTCTCCCGGCCGCCGAGCTGTTCGACTACCCGATCGCGCAGTTCCAGCGCCTCCAGCATCCGCCCGGCGCCGACTTCGCCACAAGCCTGCTCGCCGACGCCCGGCCCCCAGATCGTGACCCCGCGCCGCGCCAGCAGCCGGCAGTTGTCCTGCGTGGCGACGTTTTGCCACATCAGCCGGTTCATGGCGGGGGCGACGGCGATGGGCCGGTCGGTGGCCAGGCACAAGGTGCTGAGCAGGTCGTTGGCCAGGCCGTGCGCCAATCGGGCGAGGAAATCGGCGGTGGCGGGCGCGACCAGAATCAGATCCGCCCAGCGCGCCAGTTCGATATGGCTCATGCCGGCCTCGGCCTGGGGGTCCAGCATCTCGATTCGCACCGGCCGTCCGGAAACCGCCTGAAAAGTCAGTGGGGCGACGAAGGTGGTGGCCGCTGGCGTCATCACCACCTGCACCTCGGCGCCCGCCTCGCTCAACCGGCGGGTCAGATCGGCGCTCTTGTAGGCGGCGATGCCGCCGGTAATGCCGAGCAGGATGCATTTATTAGCCAGAGGTTGCGGCATGGCGGAACTCGCGGGGGTGAAGGAGAGGTTCCAAACAAGCTTAACGCAGCCCGGACCAGCGCGAAACCCGGCGGGCGCATGGGAATCGCGGACAATAAAAAGGGCGTCCGAGCACGCATCGTGATGATCCGTGATCGGACGCCATAGTCCGCGACGGCGGCCCCCGTTAGCCGCCCGGATTCACACAGCGTTCAAGTCGGAGAGACCTGAGAGTGCGAATCCTTGAACAGGAATGAGCAAATTTGGGGCCAACTTTTTAACTTATTATTTATTAAAGTAATAGTGATTTTCCAGGCGGCATCGCACAGGTTGAAGAAACCTGTCGCGCCTCATGCTGGTGCTTAACAGCCGCTGGTTGCCTTAGAACGGGGCGTCGGGTTCGGTATTTTTACCAGGCAGCAGCGCGAGCCGCGCCCGGCCGGTGGGAGAAACTTGATCGATTCTGGATTCGTGGTCATGCTTGGCTTGAATAAAAATCAGGGAGACTGCCATGCCCTCCATCCGCGATTGGCCCGACGACGAGCGCCCCCGTGAAAAATTGCTACTGCGGGGGGCATCGGCCCTGTCCGACGCCGAACTGCTGGCGATCTTCCTCCGGGTTGGGGTGAAGGGCCGCAGCGCCGTCGATCTGGCGCGCGACCTGCTCAAGGAGCACGGCGGCTTGCGCCGGTTGCTGGAACTCGATCAGACGGCGTTCTGCGCGACGCATGGCCTGGGTCCGGCCAAGTACGTGCAGTTGCGGGCGGTGCTGGAACTGGCCCGGCGCCATCTGGAGGAAACCTTGCAACGCGGCGACGCGATCCAGAGCGTGGCTGACACTCGTCGTTATTTCATGGTCCGCATGCGCCATCACCCGCACGAAGTCTTTTCTTGCCTGTTTCTCGACAACAAGCATCGGGTGATCCAGTACGAGGAACTGTTTTTCGGCACCATCGACAGCTCCTCGGTCCATCCTCGCCAAGTCGTGAAACGGGCGCTTTACCACAACGCCGCCGCCGCCATCGTCGCGCACAACCACCCTTCCGGCATCGCCGAACCGAGCCGGGCTGACGAGTTGATCACGGTGCGGCTGAAGGAGGCATTGGCGCTAGTGGACGTGCGCCTGCTGGATCACATTGTGGTCGGCGACAGCCAGGTGGTATCGCTGGCGGAGCGGGGCGTCTTGTAATCTTGGGATGAAAGAAGCTTGTCCCTCAAAAACCGCGCGCTTCTCGAATACGCTCGTAAGCGGCGGTCAGTTCACGGGTTTTTTCGGTGGCGCGCGCCAGCTCCGTGGGTGATGCGCCGCTGGCCGCCCGTTTGTCGGGGTGGTGCTGCCGGATCAGGCGGCGGTAGGCCAGCTTGATGTCGTCGGGACTGGCGTCGCGCTTCAGCCCGAGCACCGAGTAGGCCTGAGCCAGGGAATTGACGGCGGTGGTCGGCCGCGGCCCCTGCCGCGACCACTGCTCGTGCGCTCTGCCGCCAGCCCCGCTCTGTTGTTGTCGCTGTGTCCAGCGCTGGGCGCGAAACAGCGTGTGCAGCGCCTCGAACTGCAAGCGGGGGACGCCCAGTCGCGCGGCGACGTGCAACAGTCGGGCATGGGTTTGTGGGTGTGGATCGCCGTCGGCGTAGGCGATATTCAGGAACAGCTCCAGCAGTTGCTGCAACAGCGTCGGACTGCGGCGACAGACCCGCTGGAAGGCGTCGAGCGTGGCGTCCGCGGCGAAATCCGGCTGTTTGCCTTCATTGAAACACTCGATAGCCGCCTGTTGCTGTCCGGCGTTCAGGTTCAGATGCGCCATGACGGCCCGAACCGCGGCGATTTCCGCTTCCGAGACCCGACCGTCCGCCTTGGCGAGGTGGCCCATCACCTGAAACGCGGTGGCGAGGAACACGGCCCGAACCTGCTTGTCGCCGCTGGCTGGATCGGCGTCCGGAGCCATTTTCCGCTGGCCCTGATCCAGATTGTGGCCCACCATCGCGCCCATCAGCGCGCCCAACGGTCCGCCGACCATGAAGCCGAAGGCTCCACCAAACAGTTTTCCCAGCATGATGGATTCGGTGCCTCGCGCGATTGCGGGTCATCACCCTCTTCCCGGACTTGTGGGCGGGGGATTAACCCTTCAAATACCGTTCGTCGTCGTAAGTTTTCAGCCAGTCGGGCCGCAGCCCGATCAGCGCGGTGGTCACCATGCCGTTGAGCAGACCTTCCGGAAACAGATAGAGCGGCAGGTAAGGCAGATAGTCGCTGCTGATGCGGGCAACGGTGTAGGTTTCGGTGACTACCAGAAGCAGCGCCAACGCCAGCGCCGCCGCGCCGGCGGCCAGCATGGCGTTGAAGAAGGCGCACAGGAAAATATAAATGAACAGGTGGTGGGGCAGGTAATGGGTCACAAGGACATAAACGCCATAGCTGAGCGAAACCGGCAGCACGCCGAGCAGCAGGGCATTCGCGGCCAGCGCCGCCCAGTCGCCGGTGGTGAAGGTCACCGCGACCATGGCCAGACTGGCCCCGAGCACGCCCAACGACCAACCGAATATCAGCACATACACCGTCACGCCCAGGAAATGAAAGCCCAGCGCCGGCCGCACCCCGATTTCGAAGATCCACAGTAGAAACAACACCAGCGTGGCGCCCAGGAATACCTGCTGGAGTTTGGCGCTGGCCAGGAACGGCCGCCACGGCGCGGCCCGCAGCGCCTGGAGCAATACCAGCAACCAGACACCGTAGGCGAAGAACAACAGCGGGCCGGGGAGTAACGAATCGGGGATATTCATCGCGCAAGCATACCGCATCGGGGGATGGGCAACACGGCGAAAAAGTCAGCCAGGATATAGTGATCGGGCGGGTCGCATTCACCATTGCGGGTCGGGTGGTTACAATGCATCGCGCCGATCCTTGCGCCCGCTTCAGGAGTGCTTCACCCATGTCCGTGTCCGCCATCGCTCCACCCGAGCTGCACAGTCTACCGTTGATCTATCGCGGTAAGGTGCGCGATCTGTACGCCGTGGATGATCGACATCTGCTGATGGTGGCCAGCGACCGACTCTCGGCCTTCGATGTGATCTTGCCGACCGCGATTCCCGGCAAGGGCACGGTCTTGACGGCGGTCTCCAACTTCTGGTTCGCCCGCACCCGCCACATTGTGCCGAATCACCTGCAAATGGCGGAAAAAACCCTCGATCAGGCGTTGCCCGATCCCGCCGAACGCGCCCAGGTCGCGGGACGGGCCGTGGTGGCGCGGAAGTTGAAGGGTCTCCCGGTGGAAGCCATCGTGCGCGGTTATCTGATCGGTTCGGGTTGGAAGGATTACCAGCGCATCGGAAGAGTATGCGGCATTCCCCTGCCGGCGGGATTGCGGTTGGCGGATCGCTTGCCGGAGCCGATCTTCACGCCATCCACCAAGGCGGCGCTGGGCAGCCACGACGAGAACGTGAGCTTCGACCACGTCGCCACGACCATCGGGCGGGACTTGGCCGAACAGGTGCGGGAGATCAGCCTGCGGTTGTACCGGGAAGCGGCGAGCTACGCCTTGGCGCGAGGCCTCATCATCGCCGACACCAAGTTTGAGTTCGGCTTGGACGAGCGGAGCCAACTGGTGCTGATGGATGAGGCGTTGACTCCCGATTCCTCCCGGTTCTGGCCGGCCGATCAGTACCAACCCGGGGTCAATCCGCCCAGCTTCGACAAGCAGTTCGTACGTGATTATCTGGAAACGCTGGACTGGGACAAACGACCGCCGGGGCCGGAACTACCACTGGAGATCGTCGCGCGCACCGTCGCCAAGTACCGGGAGGCGCTGGAGCAGTTGACGGCGCCGGTTTGAAAGATCGGAGCTATTCCGACCCCGAGCAAGCTTCATATAACCACAGAATTGTGGACCTCCCTCCATGTCCACGTCGAGAACACTACCCAACCAGCGCTGCCCGGCAAGGATTTTGGCCTGATGGTCCAGGTCAACGGGATGCCAAAAGGTCTGCGCGAGGCGCTGGGCTCAACACGTACCGAGCCTGCTCCGCAACCACTCCTCCAGAAATCCATCGAGCCATCGATCCAGGGCCGCGTCATGCCGGGTATGGCGCGCGCGCTGTTCGGCGGCGGATTGCGCGCCGGGCGCGGTCAATTCCTTCGCGCCTTCCACCAGCCATGTTTCGAGAATCTTCCGCTGCACTTCCGGGTGGAACTGCACCCCGAAGGCATTGGCGCCGTACCGATAAGCCTGCCGCGGAAAGCGTTCGCCAGTCGCCAACAATTCCGCGCCGGCCGGCAGTTCGAAACCTTCGCGATGCCAATGATAGACGTGCAGCGGCGCGTCGAATACGGCCTGTCCCGCCGGAGTGGGCCACACCGCGAAATAACCGATTTCCGCCAGTCCCGCTGGATGCGGCTGGACCGTCGCGCCCAAGGCCCGCGCCAGCAGTTGCGCGCCCAGGCAAATTCCCAGAAACGGCCGCCCGGAGTCCAGCGCTTGGGGAATCCAGTCCAGTTGCGCCCGGATGCCCGGTAATTTGCCGTCGTCGTTGGCGCTCATCGGCCCGCCGAACACCACCGCGCCGGCGTAGCCGTCCAGGCCCGCCGGCAACGGCTCGCCAGCCAACGGATAGCAATAGTCGAGTGCATAACCCCGCTCCCGCAGCTTGCGACCGCACCGGCCAGCGCTGCCATCGCGGGTTTGCAGCACCACGAGCAGGCGGGGGGATTCAGATTTCATGGTCGAGAGCCTCGGTGGTGGATTCCAGCGCCCGCCGGCGATCCTTCGCGCACGCGGGTCAGGAGCAGGGTCCTGGAGCCGGCGCGGGTTTTCAGGGCCATCGGGTTTCCCGCAATCAAGCGAGCCAGATCAGGGTTGCCATCCGCCCGGTACGACTCTCACGGCGGTAGGAAAAGAACCGCTCCGGTTCGCTGAAGGTGCAGTGATCGCCGCCGTATATCGCGGGTACGCCCAGTCGCCGTAATTGGCGCCGCGCCAGTTCGTAAAGATCCGCCAGCCAGCGCCCGGTGGGCGAGGGTTGGAAGCAGCCGGCGTTACCCGCATCCAGGGCGAGAAACGCGGCGCGCACCTCCTCACCCACTTCAAACGCCGCGGGACCAATCGCCGGCCCCAGCCAGGCCAGCAGTTCCGCCGGCGCTGCGTTCAATCGCGCCACGGTGGCGGCGATCACGCCGCCCGCCAATCCGCGCCAGCCGGCATGAGCCGCCGCAACCACCGTCCCGGCGCGGTCGCACAGCAGCACGGGCAAACAGTCGGCGGTCATCACCACGCAGGGCTGGCCGGGTACGCGGGTCCAGGCGGCGTCGGCGGCCACCGGCGCATCGACCGTTTCGGCGGCTGCCACGGTCGTCCCGTGAACCTGTTCCAGCCACGCCGGCTCGGCGGGAAATCCAGCCATCACCGCCAGCCGTCGCCGGTTCTCGGCGATACAGGCTGGATCGTCGCCGACGTGCGTGGCCAGATTCAGGCGGTCGTAAGGCGGTAAACTCACCCCGCCAGCCCGGGTGGTGCTGACCGCCCAGACTCGGGTCGGGGCCGGCCAGTCAGGGAAAATCAGTAAATCAGGCACGGCCGCACCGAGGTTGACGGGCGGCGTCTTCGCCCAGTATCGCCAGCAACGCCGCCAGATCGGCGGGAATTTCAGCCCGCCATTCCAGTCGCTCGCCAGTGATGGGGTGCGTCAGGGCCAGTCGTTCGGCATGCAGCGCCTGCCGGCGGAAGCCTTGAAGCGCCGCGATGCAGGGCGGCGCGGCGTCCGGCGGCAGGCGCGGCCGTCCCCCATAAACCGGGTC
>JAWOHQ010000355.1:0-3146 GCA_046485105.1 Candidatus Competibacteraceae bacterium
GTCGAGGACCGGCGAGTGCGGACCCAGCCGCCCTATGCGCACTTGCGCTGATGAGTTCGTTGGCAGTTGGCAGTCCGTTATCCGGCACACGAATGACCGCCGGTTTTTACTCCCATCCCATCGATATTTTTTCAATGACAGGGCCAGCGGCTTTATCGCGCGAACAGCGCCCGGTATTGCAACAGGGCGCCGAGCGCGTGCTGTACGTAGTCGATGCGCACCGCCTCGTCCCCGGCGCGCGCCGCCGGGTTTTTCCCACCCGACGCCACGCGCGGCCAGCCACCCGCCAACGGTCCGCCCCGAAGCTGGGCGCGCAGCAGGAATCCCACGCCGCGATGGATGGCGACTTCGACGTGCGCCCGCAGACCATCATCCTGTTGCGGTAAAAAGGTCAGCGTTGCCAGCAGGCCCTCCAACCGGGCGGCGGTGGGCGTGGTCCGCCCGTCCGCGGTGAAAGCCCCGTCGAGTCGGGGATCGCCAGTCACCCGGTCCTGTTCCTGGAGCATGGCCAGCACGATCAGTCGGGCATGTTGCAATGCCAGCGTCCGGCTCAAGGGCAAATCCACCGAACCGTCGAGCCAGGGCCACACCCGGGCGGTCGCCAACAGCGCCCAATGATCGGCGGGGACGTCCGTCTGGCCGGCGCGCTGGCGGGCCAGATACACGATTGACGCCGCCGCGCCGCGCAACCAGGCGGGATCGGGATCGCGTTCGTACAGCAACGCCAGCCCCAGGGCCGCTTCGCCGGGGTAGTACAGGGAGACCCAGTCGTCGCGGCGCCCGCCGCGCGAGGGGATGTACTTGGCGTAAAAATCCCCGTCCGGCTTTTGCAGATACAGAATGAACCGGCCCAGGCGGCGCAAATCCTCCAGCGACGTGAAATCCGGCTCGACCTTCTCCAGTTCCAGCAAGGCAGCGAGTCCCAGGCCCGCCCCGCCCAGCTTGGCCTGCAAGGGTTTGTTCGGTCCTTCCAGCTCGGGCGGCGACCAGACCGCCAGCAGATCGAGACGATGCGGCGGCGGAGCCAGACAGCAGTCCCGCAGAAACCCTCCAACGCGCCGGAGGGCGGCGCGTTGCGCCGGATCGGTGCGCCAGGACCGGTCGTAAATCGCCAAGGCATACAGCGTCCCGCCGTGGCGCAAGACGTTGTAGCGCTCGCCTTGTTTTGACTCGCGCCCATCCGGCCAGCGGCGGTAGACGAACTGTCCGTCGGGGCCGACCGCTGCGTTGAGATAGATTCCTGCTCGCTCGATAGCCGTCGCCAGCCGTTCTCGATCCGGCGGTGCAGCCGCCAGCGCGAGCGCGAGCGTACAAAGCAGTCCCGCAAAAACCCACCCGCGGCGGAATAAAGTCCGTTCATCGCTCGTTATCCGATCAAAGCCGGCGCGGAACCGCCGGAGCGAACTCATCCCCACGAGCGCGAGGATCATTACCCTATCGATCATGAATGTTTCCACCTCCGGCCAACCACCGGTTGGAATCATCATTTCCGGTGATCGGTCCCCTGAGACATATCGTTGGTCACATGAGTGATCGTTTTTGATCTATCATAAGATCATGAAAGCGAACTTCAAGCGGCCCTTCAGCCAGTACGTCAAGAAAGCGCGGAAACCGCTTCAGCTTGCCATCGAAGATGCGGTGGAGGAAATTTGTGCGAATCCTGACATCGGCGAGGCCAAACTGGGCGATCTAGCCGGAATTTGGGTCTACAAGTTCAAGTTTCAACGCCAGGAGTATTTGCTGGCGTACCGTCCGCCCACCGTCGAACCGCGCCGCCAGGGCGGGGAGGCGGAGTTTTTAGCGATCGACTTTTACCAAGTTGGATCGCACGAGAATTTTTATGACGAACTGAAACGCTATTTGCGCGCCGAGGGGAACCCGTGAGCCATGCCATGACTGCCGAAAAGCTTTTTGAAGACCTCCAGGCCCTGCCGGCGAGCGAGCGCGGCAGGTTTTTCCTGCTGCTCGAAAGTCGGGCGTTTCGCGACGATAACTTCACGCACGAGCAGGTGTTCGGGCATTTGGCGGCGGAGGCGTTCACCGTGCGGGAAGCCGCCGAGTATCTGGAAATGTCGGTACCGAATTTCCGGCGCTACGTGCGGCGCGGACAAATCACCCCCGTTCAAACCGTGGGGCGCAATCAGATGTTCGCGGCTCGCCAGCTAAAAGCATTTAAACGCGCCCTCCACAGCCGACGCCAGCAGTATGGCTAGCGTTTCACCCGATCTGAATTGACGGGTAAAAGCGCTTGATCTGCATAAGGGCATCAGGATGCCCTTTTGGCGAAGCCCTGAGCGGTCCGTGCCAGTAAATTGCCCAGGAAAAGGCATGGCTCAGGAGATCTCGTCCGACCGAGCGACCAGCCAGGCCGCCAAGTCGGCCGGGGTCTGAAAATCGAGCAAGGCTTCGGCCAAGGCCTCAGCGGCGGCCAGGAAAAGATGCTGAATGCGCCGGGTTTGGCTGGCTGGGAGCCGGCCAAGGCGCCTTTGCAGCAACCGCAATACCAAGGCGATGCATTCTTCGCGACGACCTTCCTGGCGGCCTTCCTCATGACCTTCGGCGAACACTTCCTGATAGAAGCGGCTTTTCTTGAGATCGGCGTGGGTGAATCCGAGCATGGCTTGAATCTCCTGTCGGGTCAGCTTGGGCAAACGATAGACCAAGTTTGAAACAAGAGCGAAAAAATCGGGAATAAATCTCCGACGGCATCGTTGTTCTCGGCAAGAGGATGCGAAAAGCCCCAGCGGTACGACGGCTGGGGCTCGCTTCCCAGGCCCTTAACCTGCTGTTGGAGAACCCCCATGTCCCTGAATATCCTGATCGCCCCTCCCGGATTCAAAGAAAGCCTGAGCGTGCTGGACGTGACCGAGGCCGTCGCCAATCCCTGCTGACCCCTACCTTTCCAACACTTCAGGACATTTCGCCATGAGCGCCTTTGCCAATCACTCAGGAGATACCGCCATGAACATTCAAATCCTGTCGCAGACGATGTTGGCCACCGCCAAGCGTGCGTTCACCACGCGGCGCGTCAACGCCGACGCGATGCGAACTCTACTGACGGGCGATCGTCAGCCGCGAGCGGGCGATCTCGTCTTGGCTCGTGTCCAGGCCATCGGCCAGCACAAACGCGTACAGCTCAACACGGG
>JAWOHQ010000382.1:0-6180 GCA_046485105.1 Candidatus Competibacteraceae bacterium
ACTGACGTGACGCATGAAACACTGAGTTTGAGCGTCACTGAATGATCTTACCGGGACGTAGGGGATGCGAGGCCCCGCATCGTTAACCCCCCTGATTTGGTCCCGCAACCATCCATTCATGGACGTAATTTCGGAACCTTGGCACACTTGCCATAGAATGGTTGTCGAAAGTCGTGCCCACTCAGCCGAAAACTCATGATTGCACCCCCGTACAATGACCGCCTGCTCCGGGCCCTGCGCCGGCAGCCCGTGGACCGCACGCCGGTCTGGCTGATGCGTCAGGCCGGGCGCTATCTGCCCGAATATCGCGCCATCCGCGCCCGCGCCGGCGATTTCATGACCCTGTGTCAGACTCCGGAACTGGCCTGCGCGGTGACCTTGCAGCCCTTGGCCCGATTTCCGCTGGACGCGGCGATTCTGTTCTCCGACATTCTGACCATTCCCGACGCCATGGGCCTCGGCCTGTCGTTCAGCGAGGGCGAGGGTCCGCAATTCGCTCGACCGCTGCGTTCGGCCGCCGACATCGCCCGGTTAGCCGCGCCCGATCCAGAGGTCGAATTGCGCTACGTTATGGACGCGGTGCGGTTGATCCGCCGGGAACTGGCCGGGCGAGTCCCGCTGATCGGCTTCGCCGGCAGCCCGTGGACCCTCGCGACCTACATGGTCGAGGGTGGCTCCAGCAAGGACTACGCTCAAGTCAAGGGCCTGCTTTACGAGCAACCGGAACAACTGCGCCAGTTAATCAACGTGCTCACCCAAGCGGTGACCGACTATCTGAACGCCCAGGTGGCGGCCGGCGCCCAAGTGCTGATGATTTTCGATACCTGGGGCGGCATCCTCACCCCACGCGCCTACCGGGAATTTTCGCTGGCCGCCATGGCGCGCGTCGTCGCGGGTCTCACCCACTCGTCCGCCGGCGGGCGAGTACCGGTGATTCTATTCACCAAGGGCGGCGGCGCCTGGTTGGAAGACCTCGCCGCGACCGGCTGCGACGCGGTGGGGGTGGACTGGACCGTGGATTTGCGCGACGCCCGCCAGCGGGTGGGCGCGCGGGTGGCGCTCCAAGGCAACCTCGATCCCGCCGCGCTCTACGCCTCCCCCGAACGCATTCGCCAGCAGGTCGCTCAAGTGCTCGCCGATTTCGGTCCTGGAGCCGGCCATGTCTTCAATCTCGGCCACGGCGTGCAACCCCAGGTCGATCCGGAACGCGTTCGCGTGCTGGTCGAGGCCGTGCATGAGTTGAGCGCGCCCTATCACTCCGGCCGCCCGTCGTGAGCGGCGGTGGGGTCACCCGGATGATCGGCCCCAGACCGTCCGGCAGCCGAACCCTGTCTTCCGGCGTGGTTGTGGTTCACTGGAATCGGGATCATTACGATTACCTGCTGCTGCGGGCCTACAATTACTGGGATTTTCCCAAAGGGGTGGTGGAAGCCAACGAGTCGCCGCTGCAAGCGGCCATCCGCGAAGTGGAAGAGGAAACCACGCTGACCGGACTGCGCTTTCGCTGGGGCGATGTCTACCGGGAAACCCATCCTTACAACCAGGGCCGCAAGGTGGCCCGCTACTATATCGCCGAATCCGCCAGCACCGAGGTTCGACTGACGCCCAACCCGGAACTGGGCCGTCCCGAACACAGCGAATACCGTTGGGTCGATCGCATGGGTGCCTGGACGCTGCTGACCCCGCGCGTGCGGGCGATCGTGGAATGGACCGACGGCATTATGGCCCGCTCCACGCGCGGGCGTTAATCCGGCCTCGAAAACCACCGGAGGACCTCTCATGACCCAAGACTATCAACCCCTGCCGTTCCATCACCTGGAGAGCGGAGTGGGTTATTTTCGCCCCAGGCAGCGGCTGCCGGAGCGCGTCCGCGCCGACGATCCGGCCACCCAAGTGATGACCGATTTCAGCCAGGTGACCGCCTACACCACCGAGTTGACCACGCCGCTGGGCAAGGCGCTCGAGTACATGGTCAAGCGTGGCGTACGATTATTGCTGACGCGCGACGCCGATGGGCGAATCGTCGGCTTGATCACCAGTCGCGACATCGAAGGCGAGAAACCGGCCCGGATTCTGGCCAAGGCCGGCGGCGTCTGGGAGGATCTGTTGGTCGCCGACATCATGACGCTCCAACCCAAGCTGGAGGTGTTATGGATGGAAGACGTTCTGGCGGCGCGGGTCGGGGATATCATCGCCAGTCTGCGCCAGGTGGGCCGCCAGCATGCCATGGTGGTGGACCACGATCCCGAAACCGGTCAGTGGGCGGTGCGCGGGATCTTCTCGCTGTCGCGGATCGGCGCGCAACTCGGGGTGGACATCGACCCGGCGCGCCAGGCCACAACCTACGCCGAGCTGGAAAAAGCCGGCGTTTCATTCTGATCGCCATCCTGGCCAGACTGGCGGTCAGCCCAAATCTATCTGGCCGGCACTCGACGAACTTGTCCGCCGCTATTGCCTTCAATGGGTGGCAGGACGGGTTTTTTGATGCCCAGCTTCTGCATGCGGGACCGCAGTGTGCTGGGATTGAGACCTAATACCGCCGCCGCGCCCTGAGGGCCGTCGATCACTCCGTCCGTAGCGCCCAGCACCCGCAGAATATGCGCCCGTTCCACGCTTTCGAGCGTATCGGGCGTGGCGGCTTGGGAAACCGTGGCGGGCGGTGCCTCCAGAAAATCGATGTCGAGCGTCGGTCCCGGCGAGAGAATGGCGGCGCGCTCGATGACGTTTTGCAGTTCCCGCACGTTGCCGGGCCAGGAATAACCTTGCAGCCGCCGCGCGGCGGTCTCGGAAATGCCGGAGAGCGCTTTGCCCAGCCGAGGAGCCAGCCGGGCTAAAAAAATTTGCGCCAGCGGCAGGATGTCGGACGGGCGCTCGCGCAGCGGCGGCATGGTTAATGGGAAAACATTCAGGCGATAAAACAGGTCGATCCGGAATTGATTCGCCTCGACCAGGCGTTCGAGATCCCGATTGGTGGCGGCGACTACCCGGACGTCCACTCGAATGGACCGGGTTCCACCGATCCGTTCGAATTCCTGTTCCTGCAACACCCGAAGCAGCTTGGCCTGGGCTTCCAGGGGCAGTTCGCCGACTTCATCGAGGAACAGCGTACCCTGATGAGCCAGTTCGAAGCGACCCTTGCGTTGCTGGATAGCGCCGGTGAACGCGCCTTTTTCGTGACCGAACAGTTCGCTCTCGATCAGATCCCGGGGCAGGGCGGCGCAGTTCAGCTTGATGAAGGGCTGTTCCCGCCGTGGGCTGCGGTTGTGGACGGCGCGAGCGATCAATTCCTTACCGGTGCCGGTCTCGCCCTGAATCAACACCGTGCTGTCGGCCCCGGCCACGAGTTCCACCTGCCCCAGCACGTTCCGCAGCGCGTCGCTGTCGCCGACGATCTCCTCGAAGTAGCCGACGGTCTTGAGTTCGTCCTTCAAGTAGCGAACGGTGGCCTTGGCTTGCTGGTGCGCCGCGATTTCCTGTTGCAGGCGAGCGTTCTGTTCCCGCAACGTCCGTTGCAGCCGTTGCAGGTTCAGATGGGTTCGCACCCGGGCGAGCACTTCTTCCTGCTGGAAGGGCTTGGTAACGTAATCCACGCCACCCACGTCGAAGGCCATGACCTTGTGTCGAGTCTCCGATAAGGCCGTCATGAAGATGATCGGAATTTCCCGGGTCGCCTCCAACGCCTTCAATTGCCGACAGGCTTCGTAACCATCCATCCCCGGCATGAGAATGTCCAACAAAATCAGATCGGGCCGGGCGCGCTGGGCCTGCGTGATGGCGCTGGGACCGTCCTGCGCCACGAGCACCTTGAAATCGGCGGCGGTCAGGCAATCGAACAAAACCCCGAGATTCGTGGGCTTGTCGTCCACGATCAACAGGGTCTTGGTTAACTCGGTGGGTGGCGTGGCGTGATTATCGATCACTCAGGTCCCCGAGCAGCTCACGGATTTTGTTGATTTCAAAGGTCTTGGCAAATTCCCGTAACCGCCGGGCGAAAGGCAGCAGCCGTTCGTCGCCTTGGCCGATTCTGGCCGCTGCTTCCAGGATGCCCCGAATGTCGCCGATGGCGACCAAGTTCTGTAAAGCGTCCAGTTCGGTTGGGGAGGGCGCGGCGAGCGGGTTTCCGGAACTCTTCACGGCATCTGGTCGGGCTGCCGCAGGCGCGGAGTTCTGGAAGGCGGGCACCTCCGGCAAAGTCAGCTCGAGCCGGAATCGACTTCCTTCCCCCAGGGTGCTGTTCACCGTCAAGCGGCCGTCCAGGGCCTCGACCAGCCGCCGACAGATGGCGAGTCCCAGTCCAGTGCCCTCGAAGGTTCGGGAACCACGATCGACTTGCTGAAAAGGTTGAAAAATCGTTTCCAGTTGATCGGCGGGGATGCCGATGCCGGTGTCGATGATCTCGAACCACATCTGTTCGCCGCGGCGTCCGACCCGAAAATGCACCGATCCCCGGTCGGTAAATTTCACGGCGTTGCCGAGCAGATTGACCAGGATTTGCCGGAGGCGCTTCTCGTCGCCGCGCACTCCGACCGGCAAGTCCGTCACGGGCTCGTAGGCAAAGACGATCCCCTTGCCGGCCGCCCGAACTTGCAGGGTCTCCACGAGAAACCGCAGAAATTCGCGGAACTGAAAATCGTGGGACGCCGGTTCCAACCGCTGGGCTTCGATTTTGGACAGGTCCAACAGGTCGTTGATGAGGCTCAACAGATGCTCCCCGCTTTGCTGGATCACGGCGAGGGCGTCGCGTTGGGCATCGGTGAGATTTTCCGCCGGTTTGAGCAGTTGCGCGTAGCCCAGAATCCCATTCAGGGGCGTGCGCAATTCGTGACTCAGATTGGCGAGAAAGTCGGTCTTGGCGCGGTTGGCGGCTTCGGCGAGGTGTTTGGCGACCAGGAGTTGTCGCTCGGTGTCCTTTTGCGCCGAAATATCGGTAAACGCGCCCACATAGCTCAGCACCTTGCCGGTCTCGTCCCATTCCGGCTCCGCCTGACCGGTGACCCATACCATGGAGCCGTCGGCCCGGAGAACACGAAACTGGATGCTCAACGGCTGGCGCCGGGCGACTACTTGCCGCCATGCGGCCAGAGTGCATTCCCGGTCTTCGGGATGCACGGCTTGCGCCCAGCCGTACCCCAGCACTTCTTCGTCGCGGCGACCGGTCCACTCGCTCCAGCGCTCGTTGACATAGAACATATCGCCTGCGGCGTCCGCGCGAAAGATTATGGAAGGGGAGATGCGCGCCAGGGTGCGAAAGCGCTCCTCGCTCTGGCGCAGAATCGCCTCCATGCGCCCGCGTTCCAGTTCCGCCCGCGCCCGTTCGGCGAAGATCCGGAAAACCGACATTTCCAGGGGGACCGCCGGCATCGGTTGGTCGTCCATCACCGCCAGATGCCCTAACACCTGGCCCTGTGAATCCCGGAGCGGAAATCCCAGGTAGCTGACCGCGTGGGGATACAACTCCCTTTTCCCCACAGGAAACAGGATCCGCAGGTCGCGTGGGTGATGGACGATCTGGCCGGCCAGCACGGCCTCGCAGGGGGTGGCGGCGAGATCGTGGGCGAAGTTGCCGCTCAGTCCCTGGTCGGACCACAAGGCCAGGATCTGGCCCTGATTGGGTTGTGGGGCGCGGGCGGCGATCAAGGCGTAGCGTACGCCCAGCGCCGCGGCCAAATGACGCACCAGGGACCGAAAAAACGCATCCCCCGTCACTGCGGCGGTCTCGGCGAAAATGTCTCGCAAGATCTGATCGCCTTGGCGATGCACGGTGCGGGCCAGCACAATCAAACACCGTTGATCGTCGATAGTGGTGGCGGAGGCCGAGAACTCCGCGGGAATCCGGACCCCCACCTTGGTCAGACAGGTCAGTCGATCAGTCCAGCCTGCTCCTTCGTTGAAAACCGACCGGGCAAAAGCCATCAGTTCGGGCATTTCCTGAGGATGAATGGCCGAAATGGGGGTAGCCAACAGTTCTTCGTGGGAGTAGCCGAGGAGGCTACACGTTTTGGGATTGGCGTCGAGGATCCGATCCTGTTCGGGATCGATCACGAAGATGGCGTCGTTGGAATGTTCGAAAACCTTGCGCACGATCTCTGCATTCTCATAAAAAGCCGCGGCTTTGCCAGAACGCATCTCAACCCCAGACATGATGACTCCTCTCCGCTGATGAGCGTTCGCGGATTATCG
>JAWOHQ010000428.1:0-20177 GCA_046485105.1 Candidatus Competibacteraceae bacterium
GTACGCAATAAAAGCAGAATCGACAGATTGTAGCTGCGCGCGCCATCAACTGGTGGTGGCCCGGAGTCTTGCTGGTGTCGAGCCTTGCGCCAAATGACTCGGGGATCAGTGTAGTTCCCTCCTGTAAATTTTCCAGTGATAGAGTGGGGCGGTCGCTTCCTGTAGTAGGCTCAGATAGGATCAACACTACAAGTTTTGGTTGCCGGACGAAGGCATCACTGGAAAATTTCCAGGAAGAATTTTAGCAGGTGGTAACCTTTGGCTGGTCGCCCCTTGCGCCTTTCCCCTTGCGCCTTTCCTCTTGCGCCTTTCCCCTTGCGCCTTTCCCCTCTGATCTCTCAATATCCGCGCCATGAAGTTCGAATCCTTGTTCAATCTTCCCTCCGCCGTGCGCCGCGCCCTGCTGATCGTCGGCGACACAGTGGCCGTGCTGATCGCGGTATGGGCCGCGTTCGCCATCCGCCGTGGCGAAGTCTGGCCGGATTTGCTGGGGGAGGTGGCCTGGTTGTTTCCGTTGGCCGTGGTCGTGACGATCCCCACTTTCACGGTGGTCGGCGTGTACCGGCCGATCCTCCGCTACGCCGACGAAAGCCTGTTGTACGCCATCGTCCTGGCCGCGACCGCCAGCATCCTGTTGATGATGGCGGTCTGGGTGTTGCTGGGCGATGGCTTGTGGCTGCGCTCGTTCTGGCCGATTTGCTGGCTGGTGCTGGTGGCGCTGGTGGGTGGCGGCCGCCTGCTGTTGCGGCGCGGATTGCGCCGGTGGTTGCGTCCGGGTCCCGCACGCGCGCCGGTGATTGTCTACGGGGCTGGTGAAGCGGGCGCGCAACTGGTCAACGCGCTGCGCTACAGCGCCGAATTCGAACCGGTGGTGTTTGTGGATGACAACCCCCGTCTGTGGGGGAGCGTGGTGTGCGGTCTCAAGATCCGGGCGCCGTTCAAGTTGCCGCGCTTGCTCGCCAAACACGAAGCCCAACTCATCCTGCTGGCCTTGCCCGCGACGTCTCACCGGCGGCGCCGGGACATTCTGGAATCCTTGGCGGGCTTGCCGGCGCGAGTCATGGATTTGCCGACTCTGGCGGAATTGACCAGCGGCGCCCGGCGCATCGACGAATTCCGCGAGATGAATGTCGCGGATATTCTCGGCCGGGATTCGGTCCAGCCGAACGACGTCCTGCTGCGGGCGCGGGTCACCGGCAAGGCCGTCATGGTCACCGGGGCCGGCGGCTCGATCGGCGCGGAGTTGTGCCGGCAAATTTTGTTGCTGCGGCCGCGCCGGCTGGTGCTGTTCGAACGCTCGGAATACGCCCTGTACGCCATCGAACAGGAACTGGACGTCATGCGGGCCAACATGACTCAGCCCCACCCCTCCATCGCCGACTCCTCCGCCGTCCGGGGCGAGGGGAGCATCGAGCTGATTCCGTTGCTGGGCTCGGTGATTCATCGCCGGCGCTTGCAGGTGGCGATGGAGCAGTTCCAGGTAGAGACCGTCTATCACGCCGCCGCCTACAAGCACGTGCCGATCGTCGAGTGCAATCCCATCGAGGGGGTGCAAAACAACGTCTTCGGCACCTGGCGCGCCGCCGAGGCCGCCCTCGCCGCCGGGGTCGAAACCTTCGTGCTGGTGTCCACCGACAAGGCGGTGCGGCCCACCAATGTCATGGGCGCCACCAAGCGCTTGGCCGAGTTGATTCTGCAAGGATTGGCGGAGGAGGGCGGCGCCACCCGGCTGTGCATGGTGCGGTTTGGCAACGTGCTGGATTCCTCCGGGTCGGTCGTGCCGCTGTTCCGCGAGCAGATTCGGCGGGGCGGGCCGGTGACGGTGACCCATCCTGACGTCGAGCGCTATTTCATGACCATCCCCGAGGCGGCGCAACTGGTGATTCAGGCCAGCGCTCTGGCCCAAGGCGGAGAGGTTTTCCTGCTCGACATGGGTGAACCGGTGCGGATTTTTGGTCTGGCCCAGCGCATGATCCGCTTGTCCGGACGGACGGTGCGGGACGAGGATCATCCGGATGGCGATATCGAGATTGCCTTCACCGGCCTGCGCAGCGGCGAGAAACTGCGTGAGGAACTGCTGATCGGGACCGACGATGTGCCGACCGAACACCCAAGGATCCGCCGCGCTCGCGAGCAGGCCAAGCCCTGGCCCGTCGTGCGCGAGAGCCTGGCGCGGCTGGAAACCGCCTCGCGCCATTTCGATTATCCGGGGGTGCGGGCGATTCTGCGGGAAGCAGTGGCGGAATACCAGCCGGACAACGGCATCGAGGACTGGGTGTGGCGGGCGATGGAGAGGAGAAAGGGGGAAGGCTAAAGGCGCAAGGGGAAAGGCAACTCAACCTCCTGCTCGAGTCGTTGGTTGCATGACAAGCTGAACTGACTGAAATCCATATAAAGCCAATGCTCGTTAATGCAGGTAGACGCTGCCTGCGGTGGTCCCATCGGCTATACTGGATGCCGTGCTTATCCCGCCCTTCAAACCGAAATGGCCCGAGATCGCCGAGCGCGACCAGACATCCTGCAAGTTAATGAGCATTTATCGACGGACCGTCCACATGAATTCAATGACTCCTCCCCCCATCCGCCGCGCCCTGCTCAGCGTTTCCGACAAGACGGGCATCGTGGATTTTGCCCGCGCCCTGCTCGAATTCGGCGTGGAAATCCTCTCCACCGGCGGGACTGCCCGGCTGCTGGCCGACGGCGGCATCCCCGTCATTGAGGTCGCCGATTACACCGGCTTCCCGGAGATGATGGACGGTCGCCTGAAAACCCTGCATCCCCGCATTCACGGCGGTCTGCTGGGTCGGCGTGGCGAAGACGACGCGGCGATGATGGAGCACGGCATCCCGCCGATCGATCTGTTGGTGGTGAACCTCTACCCGTTTGAAGCGACGGTCGCCAAGCCGAATGGTGCGCTGGCCGACGCGATTGAAAATATCGACATCGGTGGGCCGGCGATGCTGCGGGCGGCGGCCAAGAATCACGCGGCGGTTACGGTGGTGGTGGACGCCGCCGACTACGCGCGGGTGCTGGACGAGATGCGGGCCAATGCCGGCGTGGTGAGCGCCGCGACCCGCTTCGATCTGACGGTGAAGGTGTTCGAACATACCGCCCGTTACGACGGCGCGATCGCCAATTATCTCGGTTCGATCCGCGCTGAGGGCGGGCGCGACCCGTTCCCGCGCAGTTACAGCATGCAGTTTCGCAAGGCGCAGGACATGCGCTACGGCGAAAATCCCCATCAGGGCGCAGCGTTCTACGTCGAACCCAAGCCAGTGGAAGCCTGCATCGCCACCGCCCGCCAGTTGCAGGGCAAGGAACTGTCCTACAACAACGTCGCCGATACCGACGCCGCGCTGGAATGCGTCAAGGGTTTCGCCGCGCCGGCCTGCGTGATCGTCAAGCACGCCAATCCCTGCGGGGTCGCGATCGCTTCGACGCTGCTCGAAGCTTATCAGCGGGCCTACCAGGCTGATCCGACCTCGGCCTTCGGCGGTATCATCGCCTTCAACCAGCCGCTGGACGCCGCGACCGCCCAGGCGATTGTGGACCAGCAGTTCGTCGAGGTGATCATCGCCCCGGAAGTCACGCCGGAAGCGTTGGCCGCGACCGCCAGCAAGCAAAACGTGCGGGTGCTGGCCTGCGGCCACTGGAACAGCACCCGCGCGCCGGGTTGGGACTACAAACGAGTCACCGGCGGCCTGCTGGTGCAGGATCGCGACTTGGGCCAAGTGGCCGTGTCAGATTTGCAGGTGGTGACCCAACGGCAGCCGACCGACCAGGAGATGACCGACCTGCTGTTTGCGTGGCAGGTGGTGAAATTCGTCAAATCCAACGCCATCGTCTACGGCAAGGATGGCATGATCCTCGGGGTCGGCGCCGGGCAGATGAGCCGGGTGTTTTCGGCGCGCATCGCCGCCATGAAGGCTCAAGAAGAAAAGCTGGACCTGAAAGGCGCGGCGATGGCGTCCGATGCGTTTTTCCCGTTCCGCGACGGCATCGACCTCGCCGCTGAATACGGCATCACCGCAGTCATTCAGCCGGGTGGATCGATGCGCGACAGTGAAGTCATCGCCGCCGCCGACGAACACCAGATGACCATGGTGTTCACCGGAATGCGGCATTTCCGGCATTGACTTGCCAGGCACTGAGGCACTGAGACGCCCATGAATATCCTGATCGTCGGCGGCGGCGGCCGCGAACACGCCCTGGCCTGGAAGGTCGCGCAATCCAGCCGAGTCAAACACGTCTACGTGGCGTCGGGTAACGCCGGTACCGCCCGCGAACCCAAGGCCACCAATATCGCCATCACCGCCGACGATCCGCCAGATTTACTCAAGTTCGCCCAAGGTCATCAGGTGGACTTGACGATCATCGGTCCGGAAGTGCCGCTGGTGCTGGGAATCACCGATCTGTTCGCCAACGCCGGTCTGCGCTGTTTCGGACCCACGAAGGCGGCGGCGCAACTGGAAGGGTCCAAAGCCTTCGCCAAGGATTTCCTGGCCCGCCATCGTATTCCCACCGCCCGCTACCAGAGTTTCACCGATGCCGAGGCGGCGGAAGCCTTTATTCGGGAAATGGGCGCTCCCGTCGTGGTCAAGGCCGACGGCCTGGCGGCCGGCAAGGGTGTGATCCTGGCGCAAAGCGAAGATGAGGCGATCTCGGCCATGCGCGGCATGTTGAGCGGTGCCGATTTCGGCGCGGCCGGCCGACAAGTCGTGGTCGAGGAATTCCTGCGCGGCGAGGAGGCCAGCTTCATCGTCATGACCGACGGCGAACACATCCTGCCCTTGGCCTCGTCGCAGGATCACAAGGCCCGCGACGACGGCGACCGGGGTCCCAACACCGGCGGCATGGGCGCGTATTCCCCGGCCCCGGTAGTGACGCCCGAACTGCATGCGCGGATCATGGCTGAGATCATCGAGCCAACTGTGCGCGGCATGGCCGCGGAAGGTTGCCGCTACGTCGGCTTCCTTTATGCCGGGGTCATGGTCACCGCCGAGGGCCCCAAAGTACTGGAATACAACTGCCGGCTGGGCGATCCCGAAACCCAACCCTTGCTCATGCGGCTGCGTTCCGATCTGGTGGAGCTGTGCGAGGCGGCGCTGGACGGGCGATTGCACGAGGTTCAGGCCGACTGGGACCCGCGACCAGCGTTGGGGGTGGTGCTGACCGCCGCTGGTTATCCTGGGCGTTACCGCCAGGGCGAGGTCATCGAAGGCCTGCCGGCGCGCGACGAGGAGTTAGGCAACGACGTGAAGTTGTTCCACGCCGGCACACTGGAGACCCAAGACGGCCAGGTCGTCACCCACGGCGGGCGAGTGCTGTGCGCCACCGCGCTCGGGAGTACGGTCGCCGAGGCGCGGAACCTGGTCTACAATCTGGTCGAGCGGGTGCGTTGGGATGGCGTTTATTACCGCACCGACATCGGCTATCGGGCCATCGGGCGGGAGCGGGGAGAATAGTCAGCAGTACGCTGTGAGACTTCTGATAACTGCCTTAGCCAGGGACAATGCGCCCGCCCGCGATGCGGAACATTCGCCACTTTGGAGACAGGTCGTAGTCGTCGGCGCAACGTCGTGGAACCTGCTCGCAATTTGCTGTCGTCCAGTGATGTTTTGGAGGTACGGTCGTGAATGGTGATTCCCCTTCGAGGCCACGGTTGATTTTCGATGACCCGTTTCGAGTTGTTGGATATGTGGGCGAACCCGCCAACGAGACAGGCGTTTTACTCTGGTCTGGCGCCGACCTGCTTCGTTACCTCAATCGGAGCGATCAGTTAGAGGTCGAATCGTTCAAGCATTTATTGACGCTGGACTTCTCCGGGCAGGTGGTGGCTTGGCATTCGATGCAATCCGATGATCGGGAGCGCCGATGGCTGGAAGTCGCATGGCAATCCATCGAGAACCTGAATCGTCACATCCGCGACGTGGAACCCTTGCGGTATCGATAGGCGCAACCGCCTGCTTTGCCGAAGTCGTAACCATCGAATCACCAGCGCCCGTTCGCGCGGGAACCCGAACTCACCGCCATTCTTGCGCGCGCGTACGACGAACGACGAACACAGTGCTCGAAGCCGCGTTCGGCACGTTGAGTGTATGGACCAGGGATCAACCGCAACGGCGGCGCCAAAGGGGCGAGCAGGGGCAAGCGGTGCGGAAACTTGAAAAGGTGGCGATTTCAGCGGCGGGATTGATGAAGCGAGTGGGGGAGATGGGCGGAGGTTGGCGGAAAATTCGGGCGTCAGCGCTTCATCGACTCGAAGAAGTCCTTATTGGTTCGGGTATTCTTGAGCCGTTCCAGCATGAATTCCATGGCCTGCAACTCGTCCATCGGATGCAGCAGCTTGCGCAGAATCCACATTTTCTGCAAATCATCCGCGTCGGTCAGCAATTCCTCGCGCCGGGTGCCGGATCGGTTGATGTCGATGGCTGGGAATACCCGCTTTTCGGAAATCCGCCGGTCGAGATGGAGTTCCAGGTTGCCGGTGCCCTTGAATTCCTCGTAAATCACATCGTCCATGCGCGAGCCGGTGTCGATCAGGGAGGTGGCGATAATGGTCAGCGAGCCGCCTTCCTCGATGTTGCGCGCCGCGCCGAAGAAGCGCTTGGGTTTTTGCAGGGCGTTGGCGTCCACACCGCCGGTCAGCACCTTGCCGGAGGACGGCACCACGGTGTTGTAGGCCCGCGCCAGCCGGGTGATGGAATCCAGCAGAATCACCACGTCGCGCTTGTGCTCGACCAGGCGCTTGGCCTTGTCGGAGACCATTTCCGCCACCTGCGTATGGCGGGTGGCCGGCTCGTCGAAGGTGCTGGAAATCACCTCGCCGCGCACCGAGCGCTGCATCTCGGTCACTTCCTCCGGCCGCTCGTCGATGAGCAGCACGATCAGGTAGCATTCGGGATGATTGGCGGCGATGCTCTGGGCGATATTCTGTAAAATCATGGTCTTGCCGGCCTTGGGCGGCGAGACGATCAGCCCGCGCTGACCCTTGCCGATCGGCGCGATCAAGTCGATCACCCGCGCGGTAATGTCCTCGGTGCTGCCGTTGCCGCGTTCCAGCGTCATCCGCTCGGTGGCGTGCAAGGGGGTCAGATTCTCGAACAGCACCTTGTTCCTGGAAGCTTCCGGTGGCTCGAAATTAATGTCACCGACCTTGAGCAGGGCGAAGTAACGTTCGCCTTCCTTGGGCGGGCGAATCTTGCCGCTGACCGTATCGCCGGTGCGCAGGTTGAAGCGGCGGATCTGGCTGGGGGAAACGTAGATATCATCGGGGCCGGCCAGATAGGAACTGTCGGCGGAACGCAGAAAGCCGAAGCCGTCTTGCAGGATTTCCAGCACGCCATCGCCGGAAATGTCTTCACCGCTCTTGGCCAGGGCCTTGAGAATGGCGAAGATCACATCCTGCTTGCGAGAGCGCGCCGTACCTTCGAGTTTGAGTTCCTGGGCGACGGCGATCAGTTCGGCGGCGGATTTCTTTTTGAGTTCAGTCAGATTCATGGAAGCTACGTGCTCGGGGCGGCGGGCGCCGGTGGGGTGCGCCCGCAGAGAGGGAGTCGGAATGGGCATCTCGGAAAGAGCGGGCCGGCAACGGCGAGGCGAGGTGCGGAATGAGGGTGACATGAGGTAGTTGCGGCGTGGCTGCTTAAAGCTAGCACGACCGCGAAACGGCGTCTACCCAAGGGCGGACGCCGTATGGAAATCTCAACGCAGGTTGCTGTCGAGAAAGGCAATCAGTTGCGACTTGGACAGGGCGCCGACCTTGGTGGCCTCGACGTCGCCATTGCGGAACAACATCAGCGTGGGGATACCGCGGATGCCATACTTGGGGGGCGTACCCTGATTTTCGTCCACGTTCAGTTTGCAGACCTTGACCCGGTCGGCGTACTCCCCGGCGATCTCGTCCAGGATCGGGGCGATCATCCGACAGGGTCCACACCACTCGGCCCAGTAGTCCACCAGAACGGGTTGCTCGGCCTTGAGCACTTCGGATTCAAAGGTTTGATCGGTAACATGCACAATGCGTTCGCTCACGGGTGATTCTCCAGATAGGGATAATGGGTCGGCCGGGTCGCCCGCGCGGGCGAGTGGAAACGCTGAAACAGGCTCAGGCGCGCTGCGGTGGAGCGGATGGGGAAGGTCGTCGCCGCCGGTCGACGGCGAAAATCCGCGGCACGGGCATTCGATGCAGGATATTGTGGCAAAATAATCAATCGGGGCACAAATTTTCTTCAGAATATTTCAGCCCAAACCGGGCATTCGCGCAAGCCCCCAAACTTTGTTCACCTGCGGGATACTCATTAAACTCATGCAAAACGATCATCTCACTCATGTCCCGTTTTCCGCGCTCGGCCTGAGCGATTCGTTGCAGGAAAGCCTGGAGGATGCCGGTTTCGTATACTGTACCCCGATTCAGGCCGCCACCCTGCCGTTAGCGTTGCAGGGTCAGGATATCGCTGGGCAGGCCCAGACCGGCACCGGCAAAACCGCGGCCTACGTGCTGGCCGCCCTGCATCACTTGATGGAGCACCCGATCGCTGAAGACGCGGGGGGGCCGTGGGCCTTGATCGTCGCCCCCACGCGCGAGCTGGCGGTGCAGATCCATCGCGACGCCGAACTGCTCGGCCGCTATACCGGTCTCAAATTCGTGGTGGTGTACGGCGGAGCCGGCTACGACAGCCAGCGCCGCCAACTTGAAGCCGGCGTAGATGTGCTGATCGGTACGCCTGGCCGCCTGATCGACTATTACAAACAGGGCGTCTATCCGCTCAATCAGATCGAAGTGGTGGTGTTGGACGAAGCCGACCGCATGTTCGATCTCGGCTTCATCACCGATATTCGCTACCTGCTGCGCAAGATGCCGCCGCCCGGCCAGCGGATCAACATGCTGTTCTCCGCCACCCTGAGCAATCGGGTCATGGAACTGGCCTACGAACACATGAATAATCCCCAAGTGATCCGGATCGAGCCCGATCAGGTCACCGCCGACAAGGTCCGGCAGGCGTTATACCACGTTTCCGCTCACGACAAGATCGCTCTGTTGCTGGGGGTGCTGCGCCAGCAGGATCCCAAACGGACCATGATTTTCGTCAATACCAAGCGGGCGGGCGAGCGGGTGACCGGCTATTTGCTCGGCAATGGTTACGAGGCCGGCATCCTGTCGGGCGATATTCCCCAACACAAGCGCTTGCGGTTGTTGGAGGCGTTCCAACGCGGCGAACTGCCGATTCTGGTGGCGACCGACGTGGCCGCGCGCGGGCTGCACATCGCCGATGTGACCCACGTCATCAACTTCGACCTGCCGCAGGACCGGGAAGATTACGTCCACCGCATCGGGCGCACCGCCCGCATCGGCGCCAGCGGCGACGCCATCAGCTTCGCTTGCGAACAGTACGTCTACTCACTGCCGGAGATCGAGGACTTCATCGGCCAGAAAATCCCGGTGCTGCCGATCACTGAAGATCTACTGCTGGAGTGCAAGCCACCCAAGCGGCTGGAGCGCCATCGGCCGCCGCTGGCCGGCGGCGATCGCCCGCGAGGCCGCACGCCGCACCGGCGCCCGGCCGGGCGGGCTTGAGCGCCCATGATGGACGATGGGATCGTGATGGAGAACGCAGCGCCCAGGAATGGGGTCGCCAGCGGTCACCCGCGGGTCACCGAGGCCGCCTGCGCCATCCTGCGCGCGGGCGGTAACGCCTTCGACGCCGCCATAGCGGCCGGGTTTGCCGCCGCCGTGGCGGAGCCGGCCCTGACCAGCCTGGGCGGCGGGGGTTTTCTGCTGGCGCGTCCCGCCCAAGGCCGGGCGGTGCTGTTCGATTTCTTCGTGGACACGCCGGGCCGCGGGCTGCCGGCCAGCCAGTTGGAACCGCATTTCCTGCCGGTTACGGTCCGCTTCCCCGGCTGCGACCAACTGTTCAACGCCGGCTTGGGCTCGGCGGCGGCGCCCGGCGTGTTGCGCGGGTATCTGCACGTACAGCGGTCGCTGGGCCGGTTGTCGCTGCGGGAGGTGTTGGCGCCGGCCATTACCCTGGCGCGCGAAGGAGTGGTGATCAGCGCCAAACAGGCCTATTTTCTGAGTCTGCTGGAGCCGATCATGACCCTGACCGCCGCCGGTCGGGCGCTGTTCCAACCGGATGGCCGTTACCTGGAGGAAGGCGCGGTTTATCGCAATCCGGATCTGGCGGCGTTTCTGGAAACCCTCCCCGGCGAGGGCGAGCGGGAGTTCTACGAGGGCGAGTTGGCCGGCCGGATCGCGCGGGAGATGGCGGAGGCAGGCGGACTGTTGACGGCGGAGGACCTGGCTGCCTACCGGGTGATCGAGCGGGAACCGTTACCAGTGGACTATCGGGGCTATCGGTTGTTGACCAATCCCCCCCCGTCGTTCGGCGGTGCGCTGATCGCGCTGTCGCTGCGGTTGCTGGAAGCGTGCGAGGTGGCCGAACTCGGATTCGGTTCTCCAGCCCATTTGGCGCTGTTGGTGGCGGTGATGCGCGAAGTGGACCGACGCCGCGCCGAGGGCTACTTGAGTCCGGCCGACCTGGGTCAGCCCGAGCTGGCTGAAAGCCTGAAGCGGGTCCGCACCGCCTCTGGCGGCACCACTCACATCAGCGTCTGCGATGCCGAAGGCAACGCCGCCAGCATGACGACCTCCAATGGCGAAGGCTCCGGTTATTTCGCGCCCGGCACGGGCATCATGCTCAACAACATGATGGGCGAGGATGATCTGCATCCGGAAGGATTTCACATCAGCCCGCCCGGAATGCGGGTGGCGTCGATGATGGCCCCCGCGCTGCTCCTGACCGGTGACCGGGTCCGGCTGGCCCTGGGTAGCGGCGGCAGCAAACGGATCCGTTCCGCGATGCTGCAGGTGATCAGTAACGGCGTGGATTTCGGGCTCGATCCCCGCGCGGCGGTCGAAGCGCCGCGGTTGCACTGGGACGGGGAGTGCGTGCAGGTGGAGCCGGGGTTCGATGAGCCGGCGCTGGCGGCCTTGGCCGAGCAGTGGCCGCTCAACCGCTGGCCGGTGCGCGACGTGTATTTCGGCGGAGTTCAGGCGGTCACCCCCGAGGGCACCGGCGCCGGCGATCCCCGGCGCGGCGGTCACGCGGCCACGGTTGATTGAAGTGGTGGAAATGTCCGACGAGCCAGAGAGAGCAACCGTGGGGTTGGCAAACAACCTTGAAGTTCCCACGCTGGAGGCGCCGCCCTGGATCCAGGGTCTGATCTTCGATTGCGACGGCACGCTGGCTGATACCATGGCCCTGCACTACGCGGCCTGGGAAGACGCCTTCGCGGCGCTGAATCTACGCTGTCCGCTGGAGTTCCTGATCCGGCACAACGGCATGCCCACCGACCAGATCGTACGGCGCTACAACGCCGAGTTCGGCCAGCAGGTGGCGGTGGCCGCGTTCGTCGCCGACAAGGATCGACGGTCGCAGGCTCGCATGGACCAGGCGCGGCCGCTGGAGCCGGTGGCGACGCTGGCGCGCGATTATCACGGCCGGTTGCCGATGGCGGTGGTGTCGGGGGGGACTCGCGCCAACGTGGAACGGACCTTGCGGGTGATTGGCTTGCGCGAGCTGTTTCCGGTCGTCCTGACCGCCGACGATGGCTTGCCGCCCAAACCCGCGCCGGACTTGTTCCTGGAAGCCGCCCGCCGCTTGGGTGTGGAACCCCGCTACTGCCAGGTGTTCGAGGACGCCGATGCCGGCCTGGAAGCGGCCCGCCGCGCGGGGATGCTGGCGACCGACGTTCGGCCGGTGGTGGGTGGCTGCATGGAGCAGGTGGTGGTCCATCCTCCGCGATCCGATCGAATGTCCGGTTTTCGAACCGGCATGGAGACGACCGTCGTGGCGGGGGCTACAATGAGAAAGATCAGGGAATGCGATCGGTCGGAGGAAGAGGGTGGAAAACCCAATACGCAATAATCGCAGTTAGGAAATCGCAATAAGTAATCGCAATAAGTTTAGTGTGTTCCCGGATGGCGAGGTGACAGCGATGGCGGACGACGACAAGAGGATCTCGGTCCCGCTGGAGGGATTGGACGATGGCCGGCGCGCCCTGCTGGAGTTGCTCCAGAACCTGCGGCGCACTCTCTATTTGTACACCCCCGTGGTGCGTCCGGAACTGTACGACGATCCCGAGGTGCTCGCCGCGATTCGCGGCCGGGTGGTGAACCAGCCCAAGGTGCGCTTGCACTGGTTGCTGCCGCCGGCTCGGGAGTGGCGCGGCGCCTGTCCCCGATTGGTGCAATTGAGCGAGCGCTTGACCACGGCCCTGGTCCTGCGCACGCCGAACCGGCAGGAATCGCCGAATCGATTGGAACTGGGACAAGCCTTCGCGATCGCCGATGAATCCTCGCTGCTGCGCTTCAGCGATCCGCGCCGCCTGCTCGGTGAGTACGAGGCCCAGCCCAGCGAGCGCATGAAGGAATTACTGGAGCTTTTCAACGTGCTCTGGAGCCGGGCGCAGGCCGACTCCGATCTGCGCCGGCTGGGGATTTGAGGTTAAAGATAAAAGGCTACAGGTTGCCCCAGCGTTCCAACAGTCTGGCGTGATTCAGTTCCAACCATTGCAGGGCAATAATCGGGGCCGCGGAGTTGATGCGGCCAGCATGCAGCAAGTCCAGCGCTGCGGAGCGGGAGACGACATGCAAGCGGATGTCCTCATGTTCATCGACTACCCCTCGGATCCCGCCGACCCGGGCCGCATTCACCCGGCCGCAGAACAGGGTAATGCTTTCCGAGGTGCCGCCCGGACTCACCAGGTAATGACAAATAGGAGTCAGGTCGAGGAGCTCGCAGCCGGCCTCCTCGACGGTTTCCCGCCGGGCGACGTCCTCGGCGGTCTCCTCGGGTTCGTCCATGATCCCGGCGACGATCTCCAGCAGCCAGGGCCCACCCGGAAAGTCCAGCGCCCCGACCCGAAACTGCTCCAGCAACACGATCTGATCCCGTTCGGGGTCGTAGGGCAGCACCGCGACCGCGTGGCCGCGTTCCAGACACTCGCGGGTGATTGCCGGGCTCCAGCCCCCGGCGAACAGTTCGTGGCGCAGCCGATATTTTTCCATGCGGAAGAAACCGCTGTAGCCGATGGCCTTGTCGAGCACTTCGAATTGATGGTTCATGGCAGATCCCGCGTGGGTGGGAGAATGAGCGGATGCGCCATCCATTGTAATCCGGGGCGGCCGGCCTGGGGGGCGTCATGTGGCGGTCGATAGCGCGATACCGCATCCGGGTCTTCTGGGTGGTGGTTTGGATGATCGTCGGGTCGGCGCTGGCGGCCTGCTCGCCCCCGGCCGATTCTCCGGAGGCCGAAGTCCGGGCGCTGGTCGCCCAGGCGCAGGCCGCGGCCGAGGCGCGCAACGTGCGCGACTTGCGTGGACTGATTGCGGATGAGTACGCCGATGCTCACGGCCACGACCGCAAGGCGGTGGAGAATCTGATTCGCCTGCAGGTCCTGCGCAATCAGTCCGTGCATCTGTTCACCCGGATTCGCGACATCACTTTCCCGGAACCGGACCGCGCCACGGTCAGCGTGGCGGCGGCGCTGGCCGGCCGACCGGTGGCCCGCGCCGACGATCTGGTCGGACTAACCGCCGATCTGTATCGCTTCGACCTGGATCTGGTCCGCAATGGGGGCGAATGGCGGGTGTCCAGCGCCGCTTGGGCGCCCGCGCGCTTGGAAGATTTCTGGTAGCGTTATCGAATTCAGGCTGCGTTCAGAGGCCTGGCGCCAACATCGGCCAGCCGACTATTCCGCACGGGGGCAATATGAGATTTGGCATTCCAAAACAGGTAGTTCTGATCCTGGGAATCGCGGGCCTGTTGTTGCAGGCCTGCGGCGGCGGCGGCGGCGGCGGCGATTCACCACCACCACCACCCGCCACCTACACGCTGAGCGGCGTGGTGCGTCCGGCCTCCGGCACCGCCATCGATAGCGATGTCAACGATCCCAATGCGTCCTACCGATCCAACGATACCATCGCCACCGCCCAAGCCATTCCCAATCCGGTCACCTTGGGCGGCTATGTCAATCAACCCCGGCGTGGCGCCAACGGCCGATCCTTCAATACCGGTGATGTGGTGGATCTGTATCGGGTGAACCTGCTGGCCGGCCAGCCGATTAACCTGTTCATCGCCGGTGACGGCGTTTTGAATGATCTGGACTTGGGACTGTTCGATCTCGCGGGCAATCCGATCGACGCCTCGGCCGGCCAGACCCGGGTGGAATCGCTGACGGTGAGCGTGGATGGTGAATACCTGGTCGTGGTGAGAGCGTATGAGGGCGCATCCAACTACGTCCTGACCATCGGCCAGGCCTTGTCACCGGCCATGGCGACCGGTCCACGACTGAGCGATTCGTTCGTCCCCGGCGAGGCTGTCGTGCTGCTGGAAAAGAATGCGGCCACAGGAAAGGGCGGCTTGCGAGCTCAGGCTCAGGCGCTGGGTTGGTTCGCGGGTCGGGAGGAAGAGACCGAACCACGGAACATGCTGTTCGACTTGACGGCGTTACAGCGGACCGGAGCGCTGGCCGCCGCCGCAACGCCCGGCTGGACCGGGGAACTCCAGATTCCGGATCCGGAGCTGCGGGATAAGCTGGAAACCCTCTATGCCATCAAGGCGCTGAACCGCGATCCGGAAGTCAAAGTCGCCTCGCCCAATTTTATCCGTCAGGCGTTATTTGTTCCCAACGATCCTAACTATCCGCTCCAGTGGCACTACCCGCAAATCAATTTGCCGCAGACCTGGGATTTGACGACCGGTTCCGACACCATCGTGGCGGTGATCGATACCGGCGTGGTGCTCAGTCATCCCGACCTGCAAGGGCAACTGGTTCCAGGGTACGACTTCATCAGTAACCCGGCCAACGCCGGCGATGGCGACGGCATTGACCCGGACCCCACCGATCCTGGTGATCGCGCTAACCCTGATCGCAGCAGTACCTTCCACGGCACCCATGTGACCGGCACGGTGGCGGCGGCCACCAACAACGGCATCGGCGTGGCCGGCGTGGCCTTCAACGCCAAGGTCATGCCATTGCGGGCGCTGGGGCGCCTTGGTGGTACCGACCATGACATCGGACAGGCGGTGCTTTTCGCCGCTGGTTTGCCCAACGATTCTGGAACTCTCCCAGCGCGTCGGGCCGACGTCATCAACCTCAGTCTGGGCGGTCCCGGATTTTCGGCGAATTTTCAGGAAGTCTTTGAGCGGGCGCGCGCCGCCGGCGCGGTCCTCGTCGCCGCGGCCGGCAACCAAGCTACCGGCACCCCTTTTTACCCGGCCGCTTATCCCGACGTGATCGCGGTCAGCGCCGTGGATATCAACAAACAGCGCGCGCCGTACTCCAATTTCGGTCCCTGGATCGACGTGGCCGCGCCCGGTGGCGACACCAGGCGGGATGTGAACGGCGATGGCAAGCCGGACGGCGTGTTGAGCACGAGCGCCAGCGATAGCAGCGGTACGCTGGTCAACGATTACACCTTCCTGCAGGGTACTTCCATGGCGGCCCCGCATGTGGCGGGGGTAATAGCGTTGATGAAGTCCGCCGCGCCCAACCTGACGCCGCAGGATGTGGCCGACCTGTTAGTCGGCGGGGCGCTGACCGACGATCTGGGTCCGCCAGGTAAGGACGACAGTTACGGTCACGGTCTGATCAATGCCTATAAGGCGGTGACCGCCGCCGCCAACCGCGCTGGCCAACCAGTCGACCCGACCCCGATTCTCGCGGTCAATCCCACGGCGTTGAACTTCGGGACCAACCTGACCAGCCAGACGCTGTTGGTGTCGAACGGCGGTTCGGGCGGCCTGATCGTGAATCCGCCCACCGAGGATTCCGGCGGCTGGCTGAGCGTGACGCCGACGCAGGTGGACGCCAGCGGTTTGGGGGCCTATACGATCACGGTGCGGCGCGCGGGGCTGGCGGACGGGGTATATAGCGCGACGGTGGCCTTCGACTCCAATGCGGGAATGTTCCAGGCGCCGGTGATCATGCAGGTGGCCACTGAGCTGAGCGCCGGGGCGGTCGGCCAGCAATATGTGCTGCTGCTCGATCCCGCCACCCGCAAAACCGTGGACTATGTCGCCGCGCAGCCGCAAGCGGATGGCAGCCATGCCTTCTCCCTGAGCGGGATTCCAGCCGGGACTTACCAACTCTTCGCCGGTTCCGATTCTAACAACGATCTGCTCATCTGTGATGAAGGGGAATCGTGCGGAGCGTATCTCACCCTGGATCGTCCCATTCTGCTGGAAGTCGACCGGGATCTGAGCGGGCTGGAGTTCGTCAGCGGCCTGACGGTGAATCTGGCGGAGTTCCAACGGGCGAGCGCGGGCGAGCGGGAACCGGTCGAGATCGGGCTGCGCCGTAGTTCGCGTCGGCAAATCGGGAGCGGACCATGAAGCGGCTGGCCTGGATGACGCTGATGATTTTGCTGATGAGTGCGGGCTGCGCCCAGCCGGAACCCGGCGCGAACGCGACGCTGCCCGTGCAGTCTTCGTACAGCGACAGCCAGTGCGTTGGGCTGGAGCGCCCCACCGTGATGTGGATCGCCGATGCCGAGACCTGGCGTTCCTGGTACGGGCGGATTACCAGCACGCGCCTGCCCGCGCCGCCCCCACCGGCGGTGGATTTTTCCCGCGAGGGCGTACTGCTGCTGGCGATGGGTTCCCGGTCCACGGCCGGTTATGGGCTGAGTCTGGCCGAGGGAGCGGCCACGGTCCGGGATGGGGTGCTGACGGTGCGGGTGGATTGGGGCGAACCACCGCCCGGCGCCTTGCTGGCGCAAGTCATGACCAGCCCGTGCCTGCTGGTGAAAATGCCAGCAGCCTCGTTTGAGCGAATCCGGGTCGTGGATCAACAGGGTCAGGTGCGTCTGGAGGGTGTCCGCTAGCCTGCCGTTGCAACGGATCCTGCCGGTAGAAAGCCCGGAGTTGCCCGTAAACCTCCGGGTAGTGCTTGGTGACGATCTCCGGGATTTCGAAAAACGCCTCGCTGAGCACCGCGAAGAACTCACCGGGGCTGTCGGCGGCATAGGGATCCAGCGCCGTCGGCCGGCCCCGGTCCACTTTCCGGCAGAAATCGTTGTACGCGGTGGTGAAGGCCCGACTCCAATCGACCGCCGCCATGTCCCGGTGCAGGGGCGGCAGGCCGTCGACCTCGCCCGTCAACATATCCAACTTATGAGCCATTTCGTGGATCACCACGTTGAGACCCGGTTCGTCGCGGCTGGCCACGACGTCGACCCAAGACAGGATCACCGGCCCGCGTTCCCAGGCTTCGCCGATCAGCGGACGATGGACGCTGTGTACCAGGCCGATGGCGTCGGTGTGTTCGTGGTGCGTGAGAAAGCCCTCGGGATAGAGGATCACCGCGCTCCAGCCCTGGTAATAGTCGAGCCCGAGGTTAAGGATCGGCAGGCAGGCCTGGGCGGCGATCAGCGGTCCCATGTCCGGCGTCAGTTCCAGCCCCCCGGCCGGGTCCAGCGCCTTTTCGCGCAGGAACAGGGATGCGAGATCGCGCAACCGCTCCCGTTCCACCGAGGTCAGACCCGCCAGCAACGGCAGCTCGGCGACCAGCGCCCGCCACTCGGTCTCCGGGATGCGGGCGCGTTCGAGCCACCGCCGCCGCCGCCAGTTTTGAAAAAGTCCGAACATGAGAGTGGTTGAGGTTCCGTCGAACTAGAATGCGCCATCTACTTGGGCGGCTTCCCGCCGGCCAGGGTTTCCCGGCTCCGCGCCAGGTAGCGATCCGACCAGCGTGCCAGGGCGTAGATGGGATAACCGATCACCATGACCGCCAGCAGGATGCAGACGATCAGGGCGACAGCCTTGGGCAACCGCGCCCACCAGGTATTGACGAAGTACACCAGCCCCCAGATCATCAGGCCGGTGATGCCGAGGGCAACCAGAAAAGCCAGAATGTCGCTGCGCTGCATTGGGCTATATTTAACGTGGTTAAAAACCTAGCGTATCCGACCCACCCCGTTTCTGGAACCAAAATCATGACGCTGGAGCAACGTCGCTGGCCCATCGACGCGCCGCCGCCATCCATTGATCCAACCGTCGACCGAACCATCGAGCGCGAGTCGTGACCTCCAAGGCGCTGGTTCTGGCGCTCGCCTACGGGCTGGTCGCGATCTTCTGGGTGTTTGGGTCCGACCAACTCGTACTGTGGCTGGGCCTCGACGCGGCCGCGACGGCGCGCCTGCAAACCGTCAAGGGTTGGGCGTTCGTCGGCGCCACCACCCTGTTGCTGTTTCTGTTGCTGCGTCAACTCGAATTCGAGCGGCGCCTGGCGTCTCGTCATCCCGACGCTTTTGCCCCGGCGGCGCCGCGTGCGGTCTGGCTACCGCTGACTCTACTGACGGCGCTGGCGTTCGGGGTGCTGCTATTGGGCGTCGCCGCCTATCGCGAGATCGCGCCAGATCTGGCTGACGAGGCCGGTTTTGCCCGGCATTTGGTGGTCTGGGTCGGATTTGTGTTGCTGTTCGCGGTGGGGGCCGGGGTCGCCGGGATGCGGTTCTGGTGGCAAAGCGTCAAGGCGCGCTACGAACTGGAGCGATTGCGCGGCGAACTGGAAGGCGCCAACCTGCGACGCCGCTACGAGGCGCTGATCCAGCAATCCCTGGATGTGGTGTTGCTGTTGGACGAGGATGGCGCCATCGTCGAGGCCAACGACCGGGTGCGGGACTACTACGGCTATGCTCCCGAAGAGTTGCGGGGCCAGCACGTCAGTGTATTGCGGGCGCCCGGTTCGCGGGCCGCGGTCGAGAGCGAATACCGCCGGGTAGCCCAAATCGGCGGCGCGTTGTTCGAAGTAGTGCATCAGCGGCGGGATGGGACCACGTTCCCGGTCGAGGTCAGCGCCCGGGCGCTCCTCGATCAAGACCGCCGCTTCTTCCAATCCGTGGTCCGCGATATTGCCGAGCGCAAGCAGGCCGAAGCCGAACTGGCCGAGCGGGAGCGCCGCTTCCGGGGCACCTTCGAACAAGCGGCGGTGGGCATCGCTCACGTGGCGCCCGATGGCCGCTGGCTGCGGGTCAACGACCGGCTGTGCGCGATCGTCGGCTACGGCCGCCAGGAAATGCTGCAAAAGACCTTTCAGGACATTACCCACCCGGACGATCTGGACAAGGACCAGCAATTGCAGGCACAGATCCTGGCAAGCCGCATTCACACGTATTCAGTGGAAAAACGCTTTTTTCGCAAGGACGGCGCCATCGTCTGGGTCGATCTGACCCTGTCGCTGATGCGGGATACCCACGGCCGGCCCGAGTACTTTATCGCCGTGGTGTACGACATCACCAGCCGCAAACTGGCCGAACAGCGGCTGGCGCGGGCCAGCCGGTTCCACGCCGCGCTGAGTCTGACCAATCAGGCGATTTTCCATGAGGAGGATACGGAGCGCCTGTTCGAGGAAGTCTGTCGCATCGCGGTGAAGTGCGGCGAACTCAAAGGCGCCTGGATTGGTTTGTTGGAGCCGGATTCGCGATTGCTGCGAGTGACGGCGGCCTATGGCGAGCTGCGCGGGCGCCTGCTGTCGCTGGAGGAGCCGATCACCGCCGGCGCGGGGTTGCCGTATCGGCCGGCGCGGCTGGTGCTGGCCGACGGCGCGCATTGGGTCGGCAACGATCTGCAGCGCGATTTGGGTGGGGAGGATGCCGACTGGCAGCCGCTGGTGGCGACCGCCGGGGTCCGGTCCTGCGCCGCCTTTCCGCTGAAGCGCGCGGGCGCGGTGGTGGGCGTGTTCAGTCTCTATGCCTCCGAGCCGGAGTTTTTCGATCTGGAACTGATCCGCTTGCTCGACCAGATGGCGGCCAATGTGTCGCTGGCCCTGGAGCATTTCGAACGCGAGCGCCAGCGGCGCCTGGCGGAAGAGGGCCGGGCGCGCGCCGAACGGGAATTACGGCTGGCCGCGGCGGTCTACGAGCAGAGCGCCGAGGGCATTCTGATCAGTGATGCCGACAATCAGATCATCATGGTCAATCGCGCCTTCACCACGGTGACCGGTTACCCGCTGGATGAAGTGCGCGGCCGCAATCCGAGCATCCTGTCTTCGGGACGGCATGACCGGAGTTTCTACCAAGCGCTGTGGACCGACCTGGAGCAGAGGAATCGCTGGCAGGGCGAAATCTGGAACCGACGCAAAAACGGCGAGCTTTATCCCGAATGGCTGGGGAT
>JAWOHQ010000474.1:0-8584 GCA_046485105.1 Candidatus Competibacteraceae bacterium
AAGGCAGCGGGGCACTGGTGTGGGTGGGCGAAGTCGCGGTGAAAGCCTCGCGCGTCGGACGAGATTGCGGCTTGCCGGCGGTCGAGCGGCGGTTGGGCGGGTACCAGCCCGCGCCGGCAGGGCTGGCCGTCGCCGCGCGGGCACCCGAACCCGGTCGGCCGGACGCGCCGCGTTGGGAGGAATACCGCGTCGAACGGGCCGCGTATTACGGCCGGAAACAGGCCGACCGGGAAGCGTTGCGCCAGCGCCAGGACGCCGAGCGCCAGGCCCTGCTCGCGGCGCACCGCCAGCAGCGGGCCTCGCTGCTCCAAGACCCGCGCGGGCGCGGACGAGGAACGGATTGGCATGCCCGGCGCAGCATCCTCGCCGCCCGGCAGGCCGCCGAGCGGGCCACCCTGCGGGAGCGGCAGCGGTGGGAACGGGCGTGGCTGTCGGCGCGCTGGCGGGCGCGTTTTCCGGCCTACGCCGACTGGTTGCGGGAACCCACCCCACCCGCCGGGATCGCCCCCGTCCCGCGCCGACGGGCGCGGATCGTCGGCCTCGAAGCCGGTGCCGAGGGCCTCGCGCCTCATGACATCCGCGCCTTCGTGGCCATCGTCTACGGACGCCGGGTGGATTACCGTCATCGGGCGTCCGCCACCGGGGCGCCCGCGTTCGTGGATCGCGGCGGGGAGATCGCGATCGCCGACGGGCGGGACCGCCCCAGCGTGCTGGCCGCGCTGCAACTGGCGGCCCAGAAGTGGGGCGCGTTTCAGGTCGAGGGGGATGCCGACTATCAGGCGCTGTGCGTGCGCCTGGCGGCGGAACACGGCTTGCGGCTGGGCAATCCGGAACTCCAGGGCGCGCTGCGCCAGGCCCGGCGGGTGTTGACGCGACCGCCCGGGCCGGCGTTCCAGTCCAGGGATGGGGGATGGAGCCCTTAATCCCGACGCCAGCCACCTACTCGTCGGACTCCCCGTCTTTCGCGGGTCCTTGGGGACGCCGGGGCCGGCCGCGCGCCCGTTTGGCCGGGGCGGCCGAGGGCGCCGGGGCCGGGGGTCGCCACGAGGCCATGGTGTCGAAATCCAGGCCCCGGCTGCGAGCCTCAAAGCGCGCCCGTTCGACCCAAGCCTCGAAGCCCGGTACGCCACGGGCGAGGAGGGCGCCGCGCAAGGCGAACAACAACCGGCGGACGGTCGGCGGCACGCGCGAGGGGTTTTCGGCGGTCAGCCAGCGCCGCGGGGCCGACCGCTCGCGGCCGAGCAACAAACCGAAGGCCGTGGCGAGTGGGGAATCGTTCGGGTGACCGCGTTCGGCGGCGTTTTGATAGAGCGGATACACCTCGGCGGGATCGGGAAAGGTCGGCAGGTACTGCGCTTCGGGAAACCGCAGCAGCGCCCACACCAGCAGCGCCACGCTGGCATCCTCGACGAGCCGGTCCGGGTGGTGCTGGCATTGATACCACTTCGGCGCCGTGATGCCGAGCAGGTAGCAGGTTTCCGCGATGCTCAAGCCAAACCATTGCCGCAGAAACAGCACGTCGCGACCGCGCACCCCCCGGCCCTCCATCTCCAGCAGGCGGGCATCGGGAACGCTGGGGCCGCTCACGAGGCCGACTCGTCCGGCTTCACGGGCACGCGGCGCTTGGGCCGGCCGCGCGGGCGCGGCGGGCCGACCGAGGACGGCTTGGGGCGGCGGGGGTTCGAACGCCCCGGCATCCGAAACCAGGAGGTCATCTGGGCGAGGTTCAACTGGCGGGCGGCGGCTTCCACCCCGACGCGCCGCACCCAGGTCTCCAGACCCGGCACGCCATGGGCGAGCAGCACGTTGCGGAACGCGAACAACAGGCGGCGCACCGAGGGGCCGGCCGGCCGGGAATGCGTCGGCGACAGCCAGCGCCCCGCGCTGGTGGCTTCCCGGCCGAGCAGCAGACCGAACGCGGTCTTGCCCAGGCGCCCCCGACGTTTCGCCGCCAGGATCCGCGTGCTTTGGGCGGCCATCGCCTCATACAACGGATACACCTCGGCGGGATCGGGAAAGGTCGGGAGGTACTGGGCTTCGGGAAACCGCAGCAGCGCCCACACCAGCAGCGCCACGCCCGGATCGCCGACCGGCTGGCCGACCTCGCGCGTGAGCTCCTGCCAGCGCAGCAGGGTGATCCCGAGCAGGTAGCAGGTTTCCGGCACCGTCAGGTCGTACCACTGCTGGAGAAACAGTAAATCGCTGCCGGTCACCGGGCGGTTGTCCAAAGCGAGCAGGGTGGCGTCGGGAAAGGTCGGGGTCGTCATGCGTCGGCCGGAGATCGAAATAGCAGAGTGGTTTTTGTTATTATAATAATAAATGAGTCACGAACGGCTTTAACGACCGAATAAAGTCGTTCACTCCTTAAAATTCTATGATGACTTCACCTTGCTTTAAACCTCCCATGACCCAGGCTCCCCCCGCCCCGTCCTTGCTCCGCCCGTTCAGCCCCGAGGTCCTGACCGGGCTGTTTCTGCCGGCCGACCAGCAGGAGACGCCGCTGGAGGTCGCCTTGCCGGACGCGCCGGTGCCGAATACGACCCGGCCCTTGCCCGCGGGGGGCGTGACGCTGTTCTACGGCCTCAGCGCGCCCGCGCTCATGGGCCAAGCCCTGCAGCGGGCTCAACGGCAGAACTGGCGCTGCATCGGCGCGCGGGTCAGCACGGCCTTCAACCGGGTTCAGGTGGCCAACAGTCCGCTGACCCCGGAGCGCCTGCCTGCGGTCGAGGTATTGTGGCTCAACAAGAACTACACCGGGCGCGACGTCGCCGCGCAAGTGCAAGCGTATCTGCTGCGCTACCTGGAGGCGGCGGGGCGTCCGGAAGCGGCGGACCCGCCGCCGCGCTTCACGCAGGCGACCCAGCATCTCGAACTGCTGCCGCGCCTGCTGAGCGAGCCTGAGTTCAGTCATCTGCGGGCGGTGGTGGTGACCGTGCCCGGCCTCCCGGCCCAGGACGGCAATCGCCCCGCCGCGCAATGCTTGTATATCAAGGATCTGAGCGCGATCCAGGTCATTCACGTCGACTACGGCGCGCCGCCGGATCCGGCGAGCCGGGTCTTTCGGTTGCCCACGCCGGAAGAACTGGCTCAACCTCGGACCGCGCTCAACCCGTTCCAGGCGACGCTGCCCAAACCCAGCGTGGTCTATTTGCGGGTCGGACCCACGGCGTAATCGGTGGCGCCGCAAGGGCGGATACCCCGGGGTCCCCGGATGGCGCTCGCCCCGCTCGATCTCGCCGCGAGCACGCGGGCGTCCTTCAAGAACCGGATCGCCAGGATAGGGCAGCCGTGGCCAGCCGGAGATCGCGCGCCGGGCCAACCGGCGAACCACGGATGACCGAAACCACCCAGCCACTGATCCATCGATCGTTTCGGCGCGACCGGGCATCGCCTTCACGGCATGGCTACTCCTTCCCATCTTGCGGATCGAACCCCTGAGGGTCGATCCGCCGCCGCTTCTTGCGGATCACCGTCGGCAGGGGCGCCGCTCCGCCGGTGCGTTGCGCCGCGTCCCGCGCCCGCGCCTCGGCGGCTTGCCGCTCCAGATTGCGGAGCCGGTTGCGCTCGTTCTCCTCGCGCCGCCGCTGTTTTTCGGCGGCCCGCCGCGCCCGCTCGGCGCTCCGTTCGGCCTTGGCCGCCTGTTGCTGCCGCTCCAGCGCCTGGTGTTGCCGGTGGCGGATGGAGGCGTCTTGGTAGCGTTTCTGGTGTTCCCCCAGCCGGCGAGCCGCCTCGACGCGGGCCAAGGCGTCCACCGCGCCGACCGGGCGGCCGTCTAGGTCGTAACGCAAGCCGTCGGGCCGGTGCAGCAGCGCCAGGAGATAACCGGCCCGTCCGGTGTGGTTGGCCAACACCCGCCGCAGCAGGTCGGGGTCCACCGGCTCGCCCGAGGCGATCAGCCGGGCGCGAATGTCCGCGTCGATGTCGCGCTTGAGTGGCAAGATCGCATCGTAGTCTTTCGGGAACGCCTTGGGAAAGCGGTCCATCAGCAGGGCGTGGAGGGCGGCGGCGTGTTTCTTAACGGCGGACATGGGCTGGAGGCGTTATCGAGGAAACCCAACTTTATCGAGGAAACCCAATTTTTGCTAAAGTTACGCGGAGTGAGAGCGGGATTCCACTGTCCGGAAACCGCGGAGCCCCTGGAACTCCCTTCTCGAACCGCCTTCCCGCTCGGTGGGGGGCGCCCCAGACGAAATACGCGATGACCGATCCGGCTCGCGAGGAGGGGTCCACCATGCTCGTTCGTCGGCGAACGTTGACCTTGACGGCGGTGGCCCTGTTGTGGCTCCCCGCAACCCGCGCGCAACCCGAGCGGGAATTCGAACAAACCTTCGGCGATCTCGACACCGTTTCCATCGCCACGGGCCGTGCCCAATCCATCCAGACCGCGCCCGCCGTCGCCTCGGTGATCACGGCCGAGCAGATCCGCGATACCGGCGCCCGCGACCTGATCGACATCCTGCGGCAGGTGCCGGGGTTTTTCCTGGGCGAAACGGCCAATCCATTCGGGCCGGCCGTGGCCGTGCGCGGCTTCACCTCCGCTTCCAATCAGACCACGCTGTTTATGGTGGACGGCGTCCCCCAAACCGAACTGATGTTCGGAGACCGCTTCACCGCCCTGGGAAAAATCCCCCTGGACAGCATCGACCGAGTCGAGGTGATCCGGGGACCGGGTTCCGCCCTCCACGGGGCCGATGCGTTTTCCGCCGTGGTGAACATCATCACGCGGCGGGAGGTTCCCGAGCAAAGCCAACTGGTGCTCGGCGGCGGCTCGCACGACACCCGCAACGCGCGGGTGCTGGCCGGCGGACGCTGGGGCGACGTCGCGGTGGTCGGGGCCTTGGAGTATGACGAGACCGAAGGCTACGCGCCGTTCATCGCGGCCGACCAGCAAACCCGTCTCGACGCGCTGTTCGGCACCCAAGCGTCGCTGGCGCCGGGAACGGCCCAGCTGAACCGCCAGGAATTTGGGGCGCTGGTCAATTTCACGAGTCCGCGGACCACGTTGGGACTGCGGGCCTCGGCCTGGCGCGACCTCGGGCTCGGCGTCGGCCTGGCCGCCGCGCTCGATCCGTTCGGCGGCATCGACAGCACGCTCCTGGAAGGGACGTTCGGTTGGGCCGACCGGTGGGGCGACTGGACCGCGCGGAGCACCGCGAACGGGCGATTCCTGAATTACCAGGCCAACCACTGGCACTTTCTCCCACCGGGAACCCTCGGGCTCTTTCCCGAAGGGGTGATCTTCAACGCGGAGGTCGACCAACGGTTCCTCCGCTGGAGCGGCGCGCTGGATTACGCGGGAACCCCCGGCCACGTCTGGACTTGGGGCGCCGGCGCCGAATGGGGCGAGGCGAAATTGCGCGCGGAAAGTCGTAACTACACGTTGGTCGACGGCCTCATCGTGCCGATCGGCCCCGTTCAGGACACCCTTCGCCCGTACGATGCCGGCACGACCACGGCGCGCGACCTGCTGTTCGCCTACGTCCAGGACGAATGGCGCCTGCATCCCGACTGGACCTTCACCTGGGGTTTGCGCTACGACCACTATTCCGACTTCGGCGCCACGGTCAACCCGCGCGCCGCGCTGGTCTGGACCGCGCGGCACGATCTGACGGTCAAGGGGCTGTACGGCCGCGGCTACCGCGCCCCCACCCCGCTGGAACGGCAAGCCCGCCAACTTCCCGCCCTGGAACCCAATCCCACGCTCCGGCCGGAGCAGGTGGACGCCGTCGAATTGGTCCTGGATTACCATCCCCGACCGGACGTGCGCACGCGATTGAATGTGTTCCACCACGAGACCGACGACCAGATTCGGTATCAAAATACCGGCGGCCCGGAATTTCGGCCCGAAAACGTGGGCCGGCAGAAAGGGCGCGGACTGGAATTTGAACTCTGATGGGATCTCACCCGGGCCACCCGGTTCTACGGGTCCTACGCTTATCAGAACAACACCGACGAAACCACCGGTCGGGATGCCGGCTATACGCCGCACCATCAGTTGTTGGCGCGGGTGCAAACTTAATCCCACCTCGGGTTGTTCGCGGTCCAGGCGCGGTATGTGGGGGAACGGGAGCGGGTCGCGGAAGATCCCCGGCCGCGGCCGGAAACGTATGCCCTGCTGGATGTTTTCGCCCGCTACCCGTTAGCCAAACACTTGGAAGCCAGCCTGGACATCCGCAATCTGCTGGACGCCGAGGTGCAAGACGCCGGTCTGGGCACCGCCTTTCCCGGCGACATCCCCCTGCCGGGCCGAACGTTCTACTTCAACCTGATCGGGCGCTTTTAGATCGGCCTACGGCGTGACGCGCTCTCGTTCGTCCGATTCGGCGCGGGCGAGAGCGCCTGTCCCGACCGGCGGCGCGGGCGCGGCCCGCACGCGCAGGAGGCCCCGCTTTTGACCGGTTTCCGGGTCCACCGTGTCCATGGCGGCGTACAAACGGTCGGCCAGGACCAGGAACGGCTTATACTGCTCCAGGACATCGAGCACGAACGCGAGGTCTTCATCGGGGAGGTAGCCGCCCAAGGGCGAATGATGGCCGATCGCGACCCCAAACAGGGGTTGCCGGTTGAAATTGAGTACATAACGATAAGCAGGATCGTTCGCGCGATGCAGATGCGTCCGAAATTCCTCCAGGGTCAAGTCCCGCAGCACCGTCACCTCGAGGTCGGCGTTGGCCCGAATCAGCTGGGCCAGCTCATCCAGGGTGAGCCCCAGGATGCGCGCCTTCCAGTAGCCGACCGGCGCGCGCTCGAACACGGTGTTCTGGGTGGGGCGGTCGAGGCCCAGGGAGCGGAACAGGTTGACGACGGTGGCCGGTCCGCAGAACGCCGCATTGATCTGGTATTCAAAACCCTCCCGATAGGTGGCCGCCACCGGTTGCCGCCAGGCCCGCGCCAATCGCGCCGGGTCCTGATAGTACGCCGCCGCCGCGATCGAATCGAGGGGAACCGCTTCCTTCCCACAGGCGGCCAGCGCCAGGGCGAGCAGCAGGCCCATGCAGAGGCCGGCCCAGCGGCCGGGGTGGCGTACGGGGAAAGAGCGCACGGGCCTTCATCTCCGGTGGGCGGATCGCTCGATGCATGTTAGCAGCGCTCCATGAAGATTGCCGCATGGCGCGCGCGGTCTTCCTTCCGTTGCTCTGGTTCCTGGTCTGCGCGCGGGGGGCCTGCGATCCGGTGCTGGTTCTTTACCCCGAGGCGCCCCCGCCCTATCAACAGGCGTTCGAACAGATCATGGCGGGCCTCGCGCGCGCCGCAACGGGTCCGCTCCAGACTCTGGCGCTGGCCCCGGAGTGGGAGCCGGCCCACGTCCGCCGCTGGCTGGACGACCGGCGGGACCGCGCGAGCGCGCTGGTGCTGCTCGGCCAGCGCGCGCTCCACGCCTACGCCGCCGACTGGACCGAACTGCCGGTGCTGGTCGGCGGCGTCAACGCCCTGCCCGGCCAAACGGCCTGGCCGGGGGTCAGCCTGATCGTCGATCCCGAGATGTTCGTGCGGACCCTGCGCGACTTGCTGCCCGCCGTCGACACCGTTGTGGTGATCCATCACGCGCAAGACCAAGTCTGGCTCCAGCGGGTGGAACAAGCCGCAGCGGGGTGGGGGCTGCGCGTCGCGCCGACGGCGGTCGCCGACCCGACGACCGCCATCCGGCAAATCACTGAGACGTTCGAGCGGATCGATCCCCGGACCACCGCGCTATGGTTTTCCCGCAACACCCTCAGCCTCAATATCGAACTGATCGTTCCGTTCGTCTTGGAAGAAACCTGGAACCGCCGGATCGCGGCGTTTTCCGACACCGTGACCCACACCCAGCGCGGGTTGCTGTTTTCGCTCTATCCCGACTACGGCGGCGTGGGCGAGGAACTGGGCGGCCGCCTGCGGACCGCCGGGCGCGCGCCCGCCGCCGACCTGCGCTACACCCGCGCCGCGCGCCTGGCGCTGAACGTCCGCACCGCCCGCCGCCTGGGCCTCCTCCCGGGTCCGGAGCTGCTCGAGCGGGCCGGTCAGTTGTTTCCCTTACCGTAGGACGATCCCGGCGATGCGCGCGTGGTCCTCACACTTCCCCTTGACGCTGCGGCAGGTGCTGGGGCTGGGGATCAAGGAGGTGTTGACGCTGAACTGGTTGCCGATCAAGTTAAGGGTGGTGTCTCCCACGGTGTAGGTGGTGTCCTTGTCGGCGGCACAGGCCCACGCCCTGCCGTTCCACTTGGCGATCTGGTTGTTCGTGCACGCAAGTTCAGCAAGCGTATCGTCGTCTCCGTCATCGAGGCCGCTGGGAACGTTGATCAAACCGCTCCACGGCGCGCGCGCGGCGTACGACGCATAGGGTGTAGCGGTCAGCATCTGGCGCGGGCTGAGTACGGTATAGATGCCGGTGCTGCTGCCATCACGAACAGCGACTTCAAGATAGCGAGGGTTGCCGTCAAGGACACTGGCTCCAAAGTCGAGCGTAACTGTGAAAAAGCCTTCGATGACGGGCAAATCTTCTCGAATGAGGATATTGCCTACTTGTGAGCCACCCACTTCGGCATTCCACAGGATAAATCGAAAATCATAAAAGCCGTTTGCAAAAGCACCGTCTTTGGCC
>JAWOHQ010000483.1:0-3436 GCA_046485105.1 Candidatus Competibacteraceae bacterium
GCCATCACCCTTCACTTCGGGGGCGACCCCGGCGATCCAAACTTTCTTTCCATCACGGAAGGCTGGAACTACACGGTGCGCTTGTATCAGCCCCGGTCGAAGGCGCGGGCGGATGATCGCCAGTTTGAGCGAGGTTTAAGGTGAGAGCCAATCGAAAAGTCGTTTGCAGGGCAATGGTGTTGTGCGTGGGCGTCATCGGGATGATGTCTTTCGCAGCGCAGGCGCGGGACGCTGATGATGGATGGCGGTGGAGCGCCTCCCTCTACGGCTGGTTTCCGAGCATCGACGGAACCACGCGATTCCCCAGCGGGGCAGGCAGCCCCTCGATTGAGGTGGATACTGATGACATCCTCGATGCCCTCAAGTTCACCTTCATGGGCGCGCTCGATGTGCGTAGGGGACAGTGGGGGATCTTCACGGACTTGGTTTACACCGACCTGGGCGGTTCCAAGTCGGGCTCGCGTGATTTCAGGGTCGGTCAGGTCGGGTTGCCGGCCGGGGTCGACGGGAATGCGAGTCTGGATATCAAAACCTGGATTTGGACGCTAGCCGGCAGCTACGTGCTCGGCCGCACTCCGCAAAACACGACCCAAGCGCTGTTCGGTACGCGCATGATCGACATGAGCCAGACCCTGGACTGGTCCTTCAACGGCGACATCGGCTCGCTCGAATTGCCAGACCGCAGCGGCCGCGCCGAAGTCGACGTGACGAACTGGGACGCCATCGTCGGCCTGAAAGGGGTCGCGACGCTGAGCGCCGACCGCCGTTGGGTTCTGCCGTACTACGTGGATGTGGGCGCGGGGGAATCGAAACTCACCTGGCAGGCGCTGGCGGCCGTCGGTTACTCGTTCGACTGGGGCACGACGACGCTCGGTTGGCGATACCTCGACTACGATCTGAAGTCGGACGCGAAGATTGAGAGCATCAGTTTCAGCGGACCGTTCGTGGGCGTGACGTTCCAGTGGTAGCCAGAGGCGCTGCACGCCGGCGCCGCCGCCCCCGGCGCCCGCGAGTTGCTGCTGGCGCTGTTGAACGATCCGGAACAACCCAACATCGCCCGCGCCAGCGGGGTGGCCCTGCTGGGCGAGCGGCTCGAGCCGAAGACCTTCGCGGCCATCCGCCCGTTGTTGGCCGATCCCGACCCGCTGTTGCGCGGTACGGCGGCGCGGGCGTTGGCGGCCCTGCCGCCGGCGTTGAAGGTCGAACACCTGTTGCCGCTGCTCGACGACCCGGTGCGACTGGTACGGATCGAGGCGGCGCGGACGCTGGCAGCCGTGCCGGATGAAGCCCTGGACGAACCCCGACGGCGAGCGGTCCAGCGGGGGGTGGCCGAATTGATCGCAGCCGAAATGACCAACGCCGACCGTCCGGAGTCGCATCTCAACATCGGGCTGATCCACGTCGACCAGGGCCAGTTCGATCGGGCGGAAGCCGCCTGCCGCGCCGCTTGCAGCCGACCTTCACGGAAGCGGCGGTCAATCTCGCCGATTTGTACCGGCTCCAGGGCCGCGAAGCGGAGGGCGAAAAGATGCTGCGCCAGGCGCTCGCCCTCGATCCGCAAAGCGCCGCCGCCCACCATGCGCTGAGCCTGCTGCTGATCCGCCAGCAGCGGCTGCCCGAGGCCCTGATCGCGCTGGCGGAAGTCGCCCGGCTGGACGAAGACAACTCCCGCTACGGCGGTAGTGTTCTTGATGTGGATATGAAGATTCATAACTTGCTGATCAGAAGCTACTTGATAAAGCCAATATCCAGATCTGAAACACCACCGGTTCAGTGGAGACTGCATGTTGTCTGAATTGACAACGATCATCGGGTGATGTCATGATCGCCAACATGAAGGCGACGCTCATCACTGAATTCAAGGATGTCTCCGAAGACGGCGCCATCGTTCAGATGATTGTTTGGCGCCTGCCTGTACCCGTGCCTCCAACGGCGCACGGCTTCAAGTACCGGCTCGTGTATGTCGTCGATGGCGCCCGCGTCGTCGGCTTTGACAACGAGAGAGGCAAGGGCGACCACTGCCATCTTGACGGAAAGGAGTTTCCCTATCGCTTCTCGACGGTCGATCAGTTGATCGAAGACTTCATCAAGGAAGTGGATAAACGGAGGATGCGATGACCAAACGCAGACTGACAATTACGCTAGGTTCCGACTGGCGAGCGGCCCTGCGCCAGGCCGGAAAGGCAGCGACAGCCTCGACCTATCAGGGAGAGACCCTGAACTTCGAAACGCCGGCAGCCTTCTTCGGAAGGTTGACGGAACGCCGCTGGGCCATCGTGCAGGCCCTGCAGCAGGACGGTGGCACGGTTGGGGTTCGCGAACTTGCGCGCCGTCTCGGACGTGACGTGAAACGCGTGCATGAGGATGCGGCAGAACTCGTTACTCTGGGGCTGATCGAGCGCACCGAGGCCGGCGCCTTGTGCTGTCCGTTCAGCGACATCCATGTCGATATGCACATGGCTGCGGCAGCCTGAGCGATCGGCGCGGGGCGCGTTTCGGCCAGGAGTAGAAATTCGCCCTCCCCAGATAGCAGACCGTCAAAGGGCTGCTTGACTCTGAAACCTGCCGGATGGGCCACGGAAGCCCATCGGCCGGAGGCGACACTCGAACCGGCTGCAGTACCGTTATTTGCTTTTCAGTCCGACGGTCGCTGGCGGTACATCGCCGACAGTGATTTCCAGCGAGTGCGTTTGAACTTCCTTCACCGGTGACATCACGGTGACATTGAACATTACCAACTGGAATTGAACTTAGAGGATATCCGGCTCAGAAATTGCTTGTAATCTCGCCCACCGCGCCATTACTCAATTTCGGCGAAGATTCGCTTAACAAGCTAAAAGGGCTTATCTACTGGTAAGTCATAGTCTTATCTAAGTTAAGCAAGAAATGAGCCGGATGTCCTCTTAGCGGGCCGCAGGCTCCTCGTTTAGCAACGCGATGGTGCGCCGGATCAGCCCGGCTTCCTTTTCGTCCAACTGGTTGTCGGCCTTGGCGATTTCTTCCATGTGGCGGATCAGCGCGACCTTGCGCTCATAGGGCAGCGCCCGGAGAATCTCGGCAGCCTGCGCCGCAGTCGTCTCGTAGCCAAAATTCTGGAGATATTTCGGCTCGTTGGGAATTGCCTGAATGTAGGGTGGATAAGCGCAGCGCATCCACCAAGCAGGCGGCTGGTGGATGCGGCGCAAGCGCCTTATCCACCCTACGCCAGAGCAAGATCTGTCAGAATTTATGCGGTAGTCCACTGGCGGTGTTCGCGGCTATTCGCCCGTTGCCGATCGATCCCAATCCGTTGCGGCGGAGTACGGTTGCTTGGGATGCTCCGTCCTCTTAGGTGGATTCCTGGAAAAATTTTACCAACGCGTAGGGTGGATAAGCGAAGCGCATCCACCAGTCAGCCCTTTGGTGGATGCGGCGCAAGCGCCTTATCCACCCTACA
>JAWOHQ010000077.1:0-3603 GCA_046485105.1 Candidatus Competibacteraceae bacterium
GATCGGCCCGCCGAGGGTGAAGACCCGATCCCCGAGCGCCAGGCCCAAGCCCACCAGAACCAGGGTGGAACTGGCAACGCTGGAGTGGGTCGCCTGGTTCAATCACCATCGGCTGCTCGAGCCGATCGGCTATATCCCACCTGCCGAAGCTGAGGCAAACTACTATCGGCAATCGCGGGCCAAGTGCAGCGGGGACAGAGCAACAGCGGGGCGTTTGCAGCGGGGACAGAGAAATAGCGGGGCGTTCGGTCATGGCGGCGGTCTCCGGTGGCGGATAACGCCGCAATGTTGAGGGCGGCGTGGCCTCAACTACCGATCCAAGTCGGCGGGGGTTATTCGCGCCCGACCGAAGCCGCGCCTTATTTTCCCCTCTCGGCCACGCCCTCGGGACATCCGTTATGCGGAACTGCATAATCACTCGGTAGCTTTGCAGCACCCAAACTTGAAAGGAGAACGAAGATGAGCGAGAACAGCAAGTGCCCGATAACAGGCGAATCCGGTAGAACCTTTGCCGGCAGAGGCACATCGAACCGCGACTGGTGGCCCAACCAACTGAACTTGGGCATCCTTCACCAGCACCCGCCCGCCTCTAACCCGATGGGCCCCGACTTCAACTACGCCGAAGAATTCAAGAAGCTGGATCTGGCCGCCCTGAAGAAGGACCTGTACGCGCTGATGACCGACTCGCAGGACTGGTGGCCAGCCGACTGGGGCCACTACGGCGGCCTGTTCATCCGCATGGCTTGGCACAGCGCTGGCACCTACCGCACCGCGGACGGACGCGGCGGCGGCGGCACCGGCAACCAGCGTTTCGCGCCGATCAACAGCTGGCCCGACAACGGCAACCTGGACAAGGCGCGCCGCCTGCTCTGGCCCATCAAGCAGAAATACGGCAACAAGATCTCCTGGGCGGACCTCATGATCCTGGCCGGCAACTGCGCGCTGGAGTCGATGGGCTTCAAGACCTTCGGCTTCGGTGGGGGCCGCGCGGACATCTGGCAGCCGGAAGAGGACATCTACTGGGGTGCCGAGAAGGAATGGCTGGCAACCAGTGACAAGCCCGATAGCCGTTATTCCGGCGAACGGGAACTGGAAAACCCGCTGGCCGCCGTGCAAATGGGCCTGATCTATGTGAACCCCGAAGGCCCCAACGGCAACCCCGACCCAGTGGCCTCGGGCCGCGACGTGCGCGAGACCTTCGCCCGCATGGCCATGAACGACGAGGAAACCGTCGCGCTCACCGCCGGTGGACACACCTTCGGTAAGGCGCACGGCGCGGGCGACCCCGCGTTGGTGGGGCCGGAACCCGAAGCCGCCCCCATCGAAGAGCAAGGACTGGGCTGGATCAACCAGTTCGGCACCGGAAAGGGTGGGGATACCACCACCAGCGGACTCGAGGGTGCATGGAAGCCCAACCCCACGAAGTGGGACATGGGCTACTTCGACATGCTGTTCGGCTACGAGTGGGAACTGGTCAAGAGCCCGGCCGGTGCCTGGCAATGGCTGGCCAAGGACGTCAAGGAAGAGCACATGATTCCGGATGCCCACGACCCATCGAAGAAGCACCGGCCCATGATGACCACCGCCGACCTGTCGCTGCGTTTCGACCCGATCTACGAGCCCATCTCGCGCCGCTTCCACCAGGACCCGGAGGCCTTCGCCGACGCGTTCGCCCGCGCCTGGTTCAAGCTGACCCACCGCGACATGGGGCCCAAGATCCGCTACCTCGGCCCCGAGGTCCCGGCCGAGGACCTGATCTGGCAAGACCCGACCCCCGCCGTCGATCATCCCCTGATCGATGCCAAGGACATCGCCGACCTCAAGGCCAAGGTTTTGGCTTCGGGTCTGCCGGTAGCGGAACTGGTCTCCACCGCCTGGGCCTCGGCCTCCACTTTCCGTGGCTCGGACATGCGCGGCGGCGCCAACGGGGCGCGGATTCGCCTGGCGCCGCAAAAGGACTGGGGAGCCAACCAGCCGGCGCAATTGGCCAAGGTGCTAGGCGTCCTCGAGACCATCCAGCGGGCTTTCAACGGCGCCCAGACGGGCGGCAAGAGAGTCTCCCTGGCGGACCTCATCGTGCTGGCCGGCTGCGCTGCCGTTGAAGCGGCGGCCAAGGCGGCCGGGCACGCCGTCGAGGTGCCCTTCACCCCGGGCCGCACCGACGCCTCGCAAGACCAGACCGATGTGGAATCGTTCGCTGTGCTGGAGCCCGAGGCCGACGGCTTCCGCAACTATCAGAAGACAGCCTACACCGTGTCGGCCGAGGAAATGCTGGTGGACAAGGCGCAGCTCCTGACCCTGAGCGCGCCGGAGATGACAGCGCTCGTCGGCGGCCTGCGGGTGCTGGGTGCCAACGTGGATGGAGCGACGCACGGCGTGTTCACGTCACGACCCGGAGCCCTCACCAATGACTTCTTCGTCAACTTGGTCGACATGGGCACGGTGTGGAAGCCCACGTCCGATGCCAGGGATACGTTCGAAGGACGCGATCGCAAGACAGGCGACCTCAGGTGGACCGGCACCCGCGTGGACCTGGTTTTCGGCTCCAACTCGCAGCTGCGCGCTCTGTCCGAGGTCTATGCGCAGGACGATGCGAAGGAGAAGTTCGTGCGCGACTTCATCGCGGCCTGGAACAAGGTCATGAACCTGGACCGGTTCGACATCATCTGATCGTGGCATGAACGTCTTCATGGGCTACTGACTGGGCCGAAGAAAAACAGTTAGCCAAACAGCTCGAGCCTGTCAATCTTTTGGCCTTGGGCGATCAGTTGCGGTTCGAAGGTGCCGTTGCGGTCCCGCAGCGTTTGAATCGGCACCTCGCCCAGCTCGCCCTTGAGCGTTTTGCCCGAATAGCCGTTGCGGCTGTTGCCGCTGCCACGGCCCGCCGGCGCGTGGCGTTCGTAGCCCAGGTGCGCGTCCAGTTCGGCCTTCAAGGCGCTGACCACCTACGCGAGCACGCGCTTCACCACCCTGCGCGAGTACAGCATCGGCCGGCGCTTGGTGAGCGGCTACCTGCACCAGCCCTACGCCTGGTTCCTCAACCGCCACAGCGCCGACCTGGGCAAGACCATCCTCTCCGAAGTCGGCCAGGTCATCGGTGGCGCCATCAAGCCCATGATGGATCTCATCGCCCACGGCGCGGTGCTCGTCGCCCTGCTGATCCTGCTGCTGGTGGACCCGCTATGCCAGCCACCAGGCGACCGCCGCCCTCATCGGCGCGCTGCCCCGCTACGCGCTGGAGGCCATCGCCTTCGGCGGGATGCTGGTGGTGCTGTATCGGCTCGGCTCCGACGGCGGCCTGCAAACGGCCCTGCCCATCATCGCCCTGTACGCCCTGGCGGCCTATCCCGGCGCCGAACGCGACGACCCGCGCGCCTTGGAGTCGTTCAAAGTCGGCTGCCATCACCGGATCACCCGGCGCGCGCTGGTGGAGTGGCTGGCGCGGAATCGCAACGCGCGGCGCGGGGGGGTATAGCGGTCCCCTGCGGTTTGTGGAAACTCCCCTCCTTGGCCAAGGAGGGGTGGCGCGTAGCGCCGGGGTGGTTCGACACGGCGATTCCACCCCTGTTGGAAAAGTCTGGGTGTGGCGCGAGCGAAGCGGAT
>JAWOHQ010000128.1:0-3046 GCA_046485105.1 Candidatus Competibacteraceae bacterium
TGAGCTTGGCTTCATCACGGTTGAAGGCAATGCCAGAAATCAGCTCTTTTTCCATGGAGTTCGCCTCTAACGCTTCCTCAAAGGTGATCAACGTGCCCGGTCCTTCCTGAAAAGTGGAGAGCACACGAAGTGGGACATTGTGTTTGCCGGCAAATTCCACCGCGCGAATCTGTAAGACCTTGGAACCTAGACTGGCCATCTCCAGCATTTCCTCGAAGGTGATGCGATTCAGGCGGCGGGCGTCGGGCACGATGCGCGGGTCGGTGGTGTACACCCCGTCCACGTCGGTGTAAATCTGGCACTCATCCGCCTCAAGCGCGGCGGCCAAAGCCACGCCGGTGGTATCGGAGCCGCCCCGGCCCAGGGTGGTGATGTTGCCATTCTCATCCACGCCCTGGAATCCGGCCACCACCACCACCCGCCCGGCCTCAAGGTCAGCGCGCATGGCTTCGGCCTGAATATCCTGGATACGGGCCTTGTTGAAGGCGCTGTCGGTCAGGATGCGGACTTGGCCGCCGGTGTAGGAGCGAGCCGGACAGCCGCGCTTTTCCAGAGCGATGCACAGTAGAGCAATGGTCACCTGCTCGCCGGTCGCCAGCAGGACATCCAATTCCCTGGGCGTGGGACGGGGCGCGATGGCCTTGGCCAAGCCGATCAACCGGTCGGTTTCGCCGCTCATGGCCGAGACCACGACCACCAAGTGGTGGCCGCGCTCGCGCCAGCCGATGACTTTCTCGGCGACGCTCTCGATGCGCTCGGGACTGCCGACCGAGGTGCCACCGTATTTCTGTACGATCAATGCCATAGGGTTACCATGTTTGAAGTTTGACACATAAGCGACCACCGGGTCTGGCGGCAACCCATGTTCAATTGATAAAGGTGATTTCCAAAAACGCGGATACCCGATGTATCCGGATATTCATTTCCCCTCTTTGGCGAAGGGAGTTTGGGGGAGAGGTCCTCTGACCCGGCCACGCTGCCTAGATCGCGGCGACCTTCATCACCTGCGCGCGCACCCATTCCGGCACAGCGCGCAGCGCGGCGTCCAGTTGCGAAGGATCGGCGCCTCCGGCCTGAGCCAGATCGGGACGCCCGCCGCCTTTGCCGCCGACCTGCCGGGCAACCTCATTGACCAGATCGCCGGCCTTGATCCGAGTCGTTTCCGCCGGAGTCACGCCCGCCACCAGCCGTACCTTGCCATCCTCGACCGTGGCCAGCACCACCGCCGCGGCCTTGAGCTGGGCCTTATAGCGATCCACCGCCTCGCGCAAGGTTTTGGCGTCCACGCCATCCAGCCGGGCGGCCAGAACCTTGATGCCGTCGATCTCCGCCGCCTGACTCAGCAGGTCGGCGCCCTGACCGCTGGCCAGCCGGCCCTTGAGTTGTTCGAGGTCCTTCTCCAACTGGCGGGTGCGCTCGACCAGTTGCCGGATCTTGTCAGGGAAATTGTCGCGGTCGCCCTTGACCAACTGCGCCGCCTGCCGGGCGCTCTCCTGCAGCGCGGCCACGTAGTCCAGCGCCCGTTCGCCGGTGACTGCCTCGATGCGTCGCACGCCAGCGGCCACGCCGCCTTCGGCCACGATCTTGAACAGGCCGATGTCGCCGACCCGGCCGACGTGGGTGCCGCCGCACAGCTCGGTGGAGAAATCACCAATCCGCAACACTCGCACCCGATCGCCGTATTTCTCGCCGAACAGGGCCATTGCTCCGGTGGCGATGGCCTCGGCCGGGGCCATGAGGGTGGTCTCGACCGCAACGTTGCCGCGGATCTGGGCATTGACCAGCCGCTCGATGGCCTCCAGTTGTTCCGGGGTGACCGGCTCGAAATGGGTGAAGTCGAAGCGCAGCCGCCGCGGGTCCACCAGCGAGCCTTTCTGGGTCACATGGGTGCCCAGCACCTGGCGTAGCGCCGCGTGCAACAGGTGAGTGGCGGAGTGATGCAGGGCGGTTGCCTGACGCTTGGCGGCGTCCACTTGCGCCCGCACTTTGGCGCCGCGCCGTAGTTGGCCTTGTTGCAATACGCCGATGTGAATGAAAACCCCTTCGCCCTGCTTCTGGGTATCGCGAACCTCAAATTCCAACCCCTCGGCGCGCAGCCAGCCGGCATCCCCGACCTGGCCGCCGGATTCCGCGTAGAACGGCGTATGGTCCAGCACCACCACGCCCTCATCGCCCGCGTCCAGCATCTCGACCGCCTGCCCGGCGCGGAACAGCCTCATCACGGTCGCCTCCTCTTCCAGCCGGTCGTAACCTTGGAAATCCGTTGCGCTGATAACTTCTCCTTCCAACTCATCGGAAGCTAAAGCGGTATCAGTAAATTCAACATAAAATTTGCTGGCGGCCCGCGCCCGTTCCCGCTGCGCCGCCATTTCCCGCTCGAAGCCGGCGGAATCGAGCTGCAAATTGCGCTCGCGGGCGATGTCGGCGGTCAGATCCACCGGGAAGCCGTAGGTATCGTAAAGCTTGAACACGGTCTCGCCGGGAATGGTGTCGCCGGACAGCCGGGCGATGCCCTCTTCCAGCAGTTTCATGCCGTGGGACAGGGTTTCGGCGAAACGTTCTTCTTCCTGACGGATGACGCGGGTGACCTGGTCGGCGGCGGCCGGCAGCTCCGGATAGGCGTCGCCCATTTCCGCGGCCAGTGGCGCGACCAGTTGATGGAAGAAAGCGCCTTCGGCGCCCAGCTTGTAGCCGTGACGGATCGCGCGGCGCATGATCCGGCGCAGCACGTAGCCGCGCCCTTCGTTGGACGGCAGCACCCCGTCGGCGATCAGGAACGCGGTGGCGCGGATGTGATCGGCGATCACCCGCAGCGAGCTGGCGTGTAAATCCGTGGCGCCGGTCGCCGCGGCGGCGGCCTGGATCAACTTCTGGAACAGGTCGATCTCGTAGTTGCTGTGGACGCCCTGCATCACCGCCGCCAGCCGCTCCAACCCCATGCCGGTATCCACCGAGGGTTTGGGCAGCGGATGCAGGACGCCGTCCGCGCTCCGATCAAACTGCATGAACACCAGGTTCCAGATTTCGATGTAGCGGTCGCCGTCTT
>JAWOHQ010000167.1:0-4593 GCA_046485105.1 Candidatus Competibacteraceae bacterium
CCACGGCAATGGAGTTTCTGGACCGATCCGACTGTGATCCGGCGCTGGCTGCCGCCAGTTACCGGTTCATGGAGACGGTCAATGCACGCTTCGGCGGCATCCGGATAGTCCGGCGTTTTCTGGCCACCGAAACTGCGGGGCGTTATACCGGTGCCCCCTTTCGCATCCTCGACATCGGCTCGGGAAGCTGCGACATCCCGCTGGCAGTTAGCCGATGGGCGCGCACGTACGATATCTCCCTGCACTTCACCTGCCTGGAAATGGCCGGCCACGCGGTGGACATTGCGCGCGGGCAGCTTGCCCGAGCGGGTAACCCGGCGGTGCAGCTGCTTCAGGAGGACGTCTTCACCCACCAACCAGCCGAACCGTATGATTGGGCCGTGGCCTCCATGTGCTTCCATCATTTCAGCGAGGCACAGATCCTGACGCTGCTGCAAAGGTTGCGCGGTTTCGTGCTCAACAGCGTGCTGATCAACGATCTCCAGCGCTCGCGACTGGCGTCTCTGGCGACAAGACTGCTGCTGGCCGGTACTGATACGCCGGCTGGGGTCCGGCATGACGCCTTGCTCTCCATCCGGCGTGGCTTCAACATCAGTGAACTGAGCAGCTTGCTGCGGCGACTCGACAGGGTTAGGGTCTCCGTGGAGCCGGCGCGCTGGTTTCGGATCGCCGCCATCATTCGGTTCCAACCTGGAGAAAACTCTTGATAACCCTTCTCAGAGGTCTGGGCACCGCCACCTCCCCACTGTATGCAACGCAGGAGGAGGCCTACGAATTCCTCACCACGCATTTCACCCTGAAACCGGCCGAACAGGATCTGTATCGCCGCATTCTTCTGGACGGTAAGATCAAGGGCCGGTATATGGGGATGGATGCCAAGATGGATGCTCTCGAAACCGACCCCGACCGGCGGCTTGCGCGTTTTCTCAAGTTCGGTCGTACCACAGCCGTTGCCGCCGCACGCCGCGCTTTGGCGGAGGCCGGCGTGGAAAGCGCTGAGATAGCCGGCCTGATCGTCAACACCTGCACCGGCTACCTCTGCCCGGGGCTCTCCTCGTATATCGCGCAAGACCTGGGGCTCAAGACGTCGATTCGCTTCCTGGAGTTGATGGGGATGGGGTGCGGCGCGGCGATTCCGAATCTCGAAGCCGCCGCCGGCATGCTGGCCCGCAGCGGGGAAGGCCCGGTCCTCAGCCTTGCCGTGGAAATCTGCTCGGCCACCATTTTCCCCAGTCATGAGCCGGAACTGGTAGTGAGCAATTCCATTTTCGGTGACGGTGCCGGCGCCGCCGTGCTCGACCTGTCGCAGGAGGGCCATCAGGGCGGTCTGGCGCAAATGGTGGACTTTGAGGCGGGTCTTTTTCCTCGGTATCGCGAGGATCTGCGTTATCGGACGGAAGGTGGCCGCCTGCGGAACCACCTGAGCAAGCGGGTGCCGGTTATCGGCGCGCGCACCGCGGCCGAGGTGGCGTCTCGGCTTCTGGCGAGGCACGGGCTCTCACGGAATGACATCGCCTGGTGGGCGGTCCATCCGGGCGGCACGGTCGTGCTGGCCCAAGTCGCCAAGGAACTAAAACTTGCCGGCGAGGCCCTGCGCTTTTCCTACAACGTCTTCGAGAACTACGGCAACATGTCGTCACCCTCCGTTCTGTTTGTCCTGCGGGAGATCCTGGACAGGGGTCGGCCGCAACCCGGCCAAAAAGGGATGCTCCTCGCCTTCGGTGCCGGCTTCTCCGCCTTCGCGGCGCTCATGGAATTTGCGTCCGAATGAACTCAGGTGAAGTGAGCCACTTTTCATAAGAACGCCTTTTCCTGGTTCTATCAGAGAGTCGACTCGTAGCGATTGTGAAAAACAGGTCCCACTCGGTGATGGCTAAAACTGAAACTTCCTGCGAACCTGTCTTTAACCTAATCGGAAAAGATAGAACTGACCAGAAACAGCGACATCGGAGAGGAAAAGCCAAAATAGTGGATCACTACGAAATCCGAAGCTGTTTTATACGGACAGAAACAAGAATATCTGCGTTTTATATGGGTCCATCTAATTATTGTTAGGCGGCAGGGCTTCCGGCGGTCGGAGGCGAGGAGACCCGATGAGCGACGTGAGCGCCAGCGAGAAGCAAGATGAGGCAGCCTCTATCGAGGAGGCGCTAAAAAACGAGCGATACGAGCTCCTCCAGCACCTGGAGGACTTCCTGGAAAAGCCAATGCTGGCCCTCGCTTTCGTATGGTTGGCGCTGTTGGTCGTGGAGTTGATCTGGGGCGAGAGCCTGTTGTTCGAGATCATTGGCACGGTGATTTGGGTCATCTTCATTCTCGATTTCGCGATGGGATTCGTCCTGGCTCCGCACAAGGCCGCTTACCTAAAGCTCAATTGGCTGACCGCCATGTCGCTACTGATACCGGCGCTGCGCCTCTTCCGCGTCTTCCGGGTGTTTCGGCTGCTCCGGCTGGCCCGCGTGGGGCGAAGTTTTCGTTTGCTCCGCGTTGTCAGCTCGCTGAACCGCAGCATGCGTGCGCTCGGCGCGAGCCTGAGTCGGCGGGGCTTCGGGTACGTTATCGCCCTCACGATACTGTTCACGTTCACCGGAGCGGCCGGGATGTACGCCTTCGAGAACCTGGCTCCCGGCGGCATGAAGAGCTACGGTGAAGCGCTGTGGTGGACCGCGATGGTTCTTACCACGATGGGCTCGCAGTACTGGCCGCAGACGGTCGAGGGGCGCGTGCTGTGCGTCTTCTTGGCGCTGTATGGTTTCACCGTCTTCGGCTACGTGACGGCGACACTCGCAACCTTCTTCATCGGCCGCGACGCGGAGAATGACGAAGCCGAGCTTGCGGGTGCCAAACAACTGGCCGCCCTCCGGGAGGAGGTGATCGCCTTACGCGAGGAAATTCGGCGAACAACTGCGGCGGACGCCGTAGTTGTGAAGCGTGACTCGGTAGAGGAGAGGCACGGCTAACCGGTTGCAACGGACCGGCGCAAACCCGCCACCGCTGAACCGGAACGTTGAGAATATCAGCGCAAACTCGATATTCAGAAAAATTGTGTGACGGCTTATTTTCTACCCCTTTTATCTTGTTGGGGAGAGTGATATCGCTTCAAAACCTAACTTGGTCATGTTACGTATATCGGCGATGAATAGAATCTTCGGGGGATTTCTACGTTTTTGATGGTATTGATCAGGTAATCGCAAAGAAATCGTACTTCAAAAAAGTGTGGATATGATCTTGAGTAGGGGCGCGCTTGGAAAAATTGTGTCTCGGGAAGATATCCAACGAAAATCGGTTACCGTCATCCTGGTGGTACTGACAGTGAAGCTGTAGCCTTTATTCACTACCAAGCCAATTGCCATTCTTAGCGTATTCAAACTTTTAAAGAACGCCATTTTCCGGATACGCTTACCGAGTCTAAAATCGTGCGCTTGTCCTTGGTCTGGTACCCTATCAGCGTCCAATGTTGGCTCGGCACTTCTCATTACGGAGGGTGTCATCGTGCGGGCTAATCAGGGCCAGGAAGAGGTCGCTGCTGATCGTGGGGTTTCTGAACTTCCATGTGAAAAAAAAGAATCAAAACCAGGGAACCGTAATACCCATGGACGCTTGGTTTTCTTTGGACATGCCGGAAAACGGCAAACCATAATCTATTGTAATAAAATGTAAAAAATTAATCTCCCACCCTGCCGCAAGCAATGGCATGAGAACTGCTTAACCTGCCTGCTGCACAGTCGACCGCCGCGCAAACCCTGCGGCGCATAATTTTATTTCCCAAGATTAATCATATGCCTTTACCGCTTGGACATATCGCAATCGGATTGGCCACTCATGAAGTGGGCTCAACCCGTTCGGCCTTCAGCCGCTGGAAGCTTTTTGCGGCCATCGTCGTGCTGTCCAACCTGCCTGACATCGATGTCATCATCGGTCTCCTGTTCCATTGGAACGGCAGCGCCTTCCACCGGGGACCCACCCACAGCTTCCTGTTTGCCTTGGTTATTGGATTTCTGGCATCCAGGGCTTCAATCATCTGGACTTGGCTCCCTCGACTGGGCTTTTGGACCTGCTTTTCACTGATCCTGTCGCACGTGGCGGCCGATGCCCTGCTCTCGACGTCGGCCGTGTCTTTTTTCTGGCCGCTGGAAACCAACTGGTCCACCGGACACAGCGGGTGGGAGGACGTGGTCGGAATGGTGCTGAGGGGGGACAAGCAGGATGCTTGGGTCGCTCTGAGCTCCGCTACCGTTATTGCCATTCTCCGCGCCGCCCGCACCCTGAAGACGGACCGTCGGATACGATCGGGCAGCAAAAGCGCTGGGGATTAGGCCGGAACGCCGCATGGATCTTTAGAAAAGGGTAGATATGATCCTGGAGGTGCGTGCCATGATAGATTGCGCCTTCGGGATTGATCGAACGAAAAATGATTACCACCGTTTAGGTGGTACTTACAGCAGTCAATGTAATCGGTTCACCTGTAGCAGCCACACCGATAACAGCGCAATATCTTTGCGATTGCGCGATATACTCAGGGGGAGGAAGGCCGCCTCCGCGACCCGCCCAGATCATCGTCTATGATTTTGTAGCAACCCCCGATGGTGTCGC